>NZ_JAPTFX010000069.1:0-22349 GCF_030985895.1 Stenotrophomonas sp. Sm6012
GGCCAGGGGGCCGGCTGGCCGGAGAGAGAACCCATGAACACGCACACCGTGCTGCCCCGCGCAGCGCGGTCAGCTGGTGGCCTGTGCCTGGGCGTTGGGACGCCAGGTGATCAGCTTGTTCTCGACCACGTCGAGTAGGGCATCGATGACCAGCACGAAGGCGGCCAGGATGATGATGCCGGCAAATACACCTACCGCATTGAAGTTGCCCTCGGCCTGCGCGATCAGGTAGCCCAGGCCTGCAGACGCACCCAGGTATTCGCCGATGATGGCGCCGACCACGGCAAAGCCCACTGACGTGCGCAGCGAAGACAGGATCCAACTGGCGGCCGCGGGGAAGTACACGTGGCGCAGCAGATCACTGCGGCCCGCACCGAGGATGCGCGCGTTGGCCAGCACCACAGGGTTCACTTCACGGACGCCCTGCATGGCGTTGAAGAACGTGGTGAAGAACACCAGGGTCACCGCCAGGGCCACCTTCGACCACAGACCCAGGCCCAGCCAGAGCACGAAGATCGGTGCCAGCACCACGCGCGGGATCGCGTTGAAGCCTTTGATGAAGGGATCCAGGATGCGCGCCGAGCGACGGCTCAGGCCGAGCCAGACACCGCCCGCCACGCCCAGGCCGGTACCGATCAGGTAGCCCAGCGCGGTTTCGGTCAGGGTGATGTACACGTGCTGGTAGAACGAGGTATCGGACAGCCAGGTCCAGGCCTGCTGCACGATCGCCGTCGGTGAGGGGAAGAAAAACGGATCGATCACGCCCAGCGCGATGCCGCCTTCCCAGCCACCGAACACGGCAATGACCAGAGCCAGCTGGATGATCTTGTCAGTCTTGGCGTGCATAGCTCTTCTCCACTTCGCCGCGCAGGCAGGCCCAGATGTCGCGGTACAGGTCGGTGAAACGTTCGTCCAGCTTGATTTCGGCAACATTGCGCGGCCGTTCCAGGTCCACATCGAAGCTGCGCACGACGCGGCTGGCCGGGCCGGAAGACAGCACCACCACGCGGTCACCCAGGGCGATGGCTTCTTCCAGGTCGTGGGTGATCAGGATCACCGAGCGGCGATCCTCCTGCCACAGGCGCAACAGCTCGTTCTGCATCAGGTGGCGGGTGTGGATGTCCAGCGCCGAGAACGGCTCGTCCATCAGGATCACCTTCGGTTCGACGATCAGCGCCTGCGCCATCTGCACGCGCTTGCGCTGGCCACCGGACAACTGATGCGGATAGCGGTGCTCGAAGCCGGCCAGGCCGACCTTGGCCAGCCACGCATTGGCCTTGGCCTTGCGCTCGGCCTCGGGCACGCCGCGGAAGCGCAGGCCCAGCTCGACGTTCTGGTAGGCGGTCTTCCACGGCAGCAGCGCATCCTGCTGGAACAGGTAGCCGACCGACTCCTGCACGCCGCTGACCGCGCGGCCGTCGATGGCCACTTCGCCGGACGAAGGCTTGAGCAGCCCCGCCACGGAATTGAGGATGGTGCTCTTGCCGCAGCCGGTGGGGCCGACGATGGCGAGGAACTCGCCGTCGCCCACCTGGATATCGACATCACGCACGGCGGTGAATTCGCCGAAGGACATGGTCACCTTGTTGATGGCGACCATGGTCTGTGCAGGCTCCAGCTGCGGCGCGCCGTTGAGCTGGCGCACGGTGGCATTGAGGGCCATGGGGTTACCTCCGCTTAACGTTGGGCAGCCGGCGCCGCAGCGTGGGCACGCTCGACGAAGGCATTGGTGTAGGTCCTGGACAGATCGATGTCGGCGTTGGCGACATCCTTGTTGAACTCGCGCAGCACCTTCAGCGGCGTTTCCAGATCGGCCGCGGTGAAGTGGCCATCGGTGGTGAAGATCGCGCGGGCGTTCTCCACGGCACGAGCGTAGGTAGCGCGGTCACCGGAGACGTAGCTGTCCGGCAGCGCGGCGACGATGTCCTCGGCGCTGTTGTCGGCGATGAACTTCAGGGCCATCTGCTCGGCGCGGGCGATCTTCTCGGCCGCCTGCGGGCGCTGTTCCAGGAAGCTGCGGTTGGCGTACATCACCGAGGTCGGGTAGAGCCCGCCATAGACCTGGCGTGCGCCCTCGTCACTGCGTGCATCAATGATGATCTTTCCGACCTTTCGCTCGGTGATCAGGGTGGCGGCCGGGTCGTAGTTCACCAGCAGGTCGATCTTGCCCTGTTCCAGTGCAGCCACCGCTGCCGCACCCGAGCCGACGCCGATCAGCGAGATGCTGTCCACCGGAATGTCATGCTGGGCCAGGAAGTGGCGAACGAAGAAGTCAGACGAGGAGCCCGGCGCGGTGATGCCGACCTTCTGGCCCTTGATCGTCTCCGGGCGGGCCGGGTCGAAGGTCGCGTCATCGCGGCCAGCCATTACCAGCCCGGAATTGCGCGACAGCAGCACGAAACCCACCACGTCCTTGTGCTTGGCCTGCATCTGGATGGTGTGGTCATAGAATCCCACCGCCACGTCGGTGGAGTTGGCCACCAGCGCCTGCAGCACCTTCGAACCGCCCTGAGCGAAGTTCTCCGTCTTCACCTCGAGGCCGACATCCTTGAAGTAGCCCTTGGAATCGGCAATGAAGAACGGCAGGTTGTTGAGGTTGTACGACCCCACGCTGATCCGCACCGGCGCGCTATCGCCGCCACCGACCGCGGCGCCCTGTGCATCGGCTCCCTGCTTGCTGCACCCGGCCATGGCCAGGCCTGCCGCGCACAGCGCGGCCATGAACATCTGCTTGTACATCATCCCTCCCAGGAGTGAAGCATCTACGTTGTGGTGGCCGCCCACGCGCGGCCGCGCGGGCCCGACCGGTTTCAGGTCATGCCGCTGAAGTCCATTGGCGGGCTTGGGTGGAACAGATCTCGGCGGTTGCCGGCGAAGTCGCGAACACGCGGCCTTCGAACAGGCGGCGGGCGGTACGGACCACGCTGGCAACCACCGGCGCATCGTCCGAGCTTCGGCTGAGGCCCACGTCCAGGACCCCGCTCGGATGTTCGAGGGTAATGCTGCCGGGCAGGCCCAGGCATCCGACGAAAGTGTTGGCCAGCGTGCCCGGCGTGACCGCGGCCGTGGCCAGACCAACCCCACCAGTGATTGCCAGCGCGGTATGGCACTGGTGCGGCATGAAGTAGCGCACCTGCAAATGGCCGCCGTGCTGCGGTGCAGAAAGCAGCACTGGCTTGGGAATGACCTTGTTGCCGGCATCGGCGATGCCCATGCGGGCGCCGGCTTCGATGCGCAGCGCTTCAAGACGGGCAAGCAGGCTCGCATCCGCATTCAGTTCGGCCGGTGAGGCATCGCCGCGCACGCCCAGATCCTCGGCGCGCACCAGCATCATCGGCATCGCACAGTCGATCAGGCTTACCGCCACGCCGTCGATGGTTTCCTGGGCATGCCCGCTGGGGAGCAGTTTGCCGGTACGGGCGCCGGCCGCATCCAGGAAGGACAGCCGCACCGGCGAGGCCGAGCCGGGCGCGCCAGCGATCCGCGTATCACCGCGGTAGACCACCTCACCACCCGGCGTTTCCACCGTGGCCACGATCAGCTTGCCGGTATTGACGTTGAAGACGCGCACCCGGGTCTGCGGGTCCTGTGCCTGCACCAGCCCGCGCTCGATGGCGTAGGGCCCGACGGCCGCCAGCATGTTGCCGCAGTTCGGCGAGGTATCCACCACCTGCTGCTCCACCCGCACCTGGGCGAACAGATAGTCCACGTCGGCGTCAGCGCGGCTGGAGCGGTCGATGATCGCCACCTTGCTGGTCAGCGCGTTGCCCCCGCCGATGCCGTCGATCTGCAGCGGGTGGCCCGACCCCATCACTTCAAGCAGCAGGCGATCGCGCTGAGCAGTGTCCGCCGGCAGGTCGGATGCCAGGAAGAACGGGCCTTTGGAGGTGCCACCGCGCATGAGTACGCAGGGAATGCTGAGCAGATCGTTGGACATACGTGTGCTAGATTGATGCGTATAGGGGATGAATACCCCCTCTGTAATTCGATACTGGCATGACGCCAATTGATCTGTGAATTGCTGATTTTTGGATGATTGATACGCCATGAGCATCAATTGCGAGATTCTGGATCTTCGCGCGTTCCTCCTGGTTGCCGAGACACGCAGCTTCCATCGCGCCGCGGAAAGCCTGCACGTATCGCAGCCCGCGCTCAGCCGCCGCATCCAGAAACTGGAACAGGCCGTCGGCTCACCGCTGCTGGAGCGCACCACGCGCAGCGTCAGCACCACCGCCGTGGGTGAGAACCTGTTGCCATTGGTGCGGCGCATGCTGGAGGAATTCGACGGCTCGCTGTTTTCACTGCGCGGGCGCGAAGACACCCGCGGCGCCACGGTGACCATCGCCTGCCTGCCGACGGCGGCGTTCTACTTCCTGCCCAGCGTGATGGCGCGCTTCCACGAGGCGCACCCGAACGTGCGCTTCCGCATCCTGGATATCCCGGCCACCGAAGGGCTGCAGGCGGTGGAACGTGGCGAAGTGGAATTCGGCATCAACTTCATGGGTGCCAACGATCCCAACCTTGATTTCGACGTGCTGGCCGAAGATCCGTTCGTGCTGGCCTGCCGCCGCGACCATCCACTGGCCCGCAAGCGCAAGGTCGAATGGGCCGATCTGGCCCAGCACCAGCTGATCACCGTGCATCGCACCAGCGGCAACCGCACCCTGCTCGACGGTGCGCTGGCACGCGAGAACCTGAAACTGAGCTGGCACTACGAGGTGACCCACCTGTCCACCTCGCTGGGCATGGTCGAAGCCGGCATCGGTGTCTCGGTGCTGCCGAAGATGGCCACCCCCGATGGCGACCACCCGATCCTGGTGACCCGCCCGATCGGCAACCCGGTGGTGTCGCGCACCATCGGCATCGTGCGCCGTCGCGGCGCCCTGCTCTCACCCACCGCCGAGCGCTTCCTGCAGATGCTGATGAGCCAGTGGCGCGGCAAACCGTGACATCGGCACTACATACAGCCATGTAACCTTGCGTCCTGCGCCAAGGGCGTTCTGGCCCCTCCCCGCTCGGCCATACTGGTGGGGATCCGGCGGCCGGAACGCCATCGGCAAACGCAAGCAGGCCTGCCACGGCGGGCCAGTGCAAGCCATCCGCAAGAGGAGTCACCCCGCATGAGCGATTCGTTCTCCACCCGCAGCCAGCTGGACGTCGGCGGCAAGACCTACGACTACTTCAGCCTTCCCAAGCTCGGCCAGCGCTTCGATATCTCCCACCTGCCCTACTCGATGAAGATCCTGCTGGAGAATCTGCTCCGGCACGAGGACGGCGGCGCCACCGTCGGCCCCGACCACATCGAAGCAGTGGCACGCTGGCAGCCCAGCGCCGAACCGGACACCGAAATAGCCTTCATGCCGGCGCGCGTGGTCCTGCAGGACTTCACCGGCGTGCCCTGCGTGGTCGACCTGGCCGCGATGCGCGATGCGGTGGTCAAGCTTGGCGGCTCGCCCGAGCAGATCAACCCGCAGATTCCCTCCGAACTGGTCATCGACCACTCGGTGCAGGTCGATGTGTTCGGCAAGCCCGATGCGCTGGACCTCAACGGCAAGATCGAGTTCCAGCGCAACCAGGAACGCTACGGCTTCCTGCGCTGGGGCCAGAAGGCCTTCGACAACTTCAAGGTGGTGCCACCCAATACCGGCATCGTCCACCAGGTGAACCTGGAAAACCTGGCCCGCGTGGTGATGACCGCCGATAAGGAAGGCACGGCCATCGCTTATCCGGACACCGTGTTCGGCACCGACAGCCACACCACGATGATCAATGGCATCGGCGTGCTCGGCTGGGGCGTGGGCGGCATCGAAGCGGAGGCGGCCATGCTCGGCCAGCCGTCGTCGATGCTGATCCCGCAGGTGGTGGGCTTCAAGCTGACCGGCAAGCTACCCGAGGGCGCCACCGCCACCGACCTGGTGCTGACCGTCACCCAGATGCTGCGCAAGCTGGGCGTGGTCGGCAAGTTCGTCGAGTTCTACGGTGACGGCCTGCAGCACCTGCCGCTGGCCGACCGCGCCACCATCGGCAACATGGCCCCGGAATACGGCGCCACCTGCGGCATTTTCCCGATCGACGCCGAATCACTGAACTACCTGCGCCTGTCCGGCCGCAGCGAAGCGCAGATCAACCTGGTGGAGGCCTACGCCAAGGCGCAGGGCCTGTGGCACGAGCCCGGCAGCCCGCATGCCCAGTACAGCACCACGCTGGAACTGGACATGGGCACGGTGAAGCCCTCGCTGGCCGGCCCGAAGCGGCCGCAGGACCGCGTGCTGCTGGAAGACGTGCAGAAGAACTACCGCGAAGCGCTGGTGGGCATGACCGCCAACCGCGACAAGCGCAGCGAGGATGTGTCCTCGTTCGTCAATGAAGGCGGCGGTGCGGCGGTCGGCAACGAGCAGCTGGCCAAGGGCTTCGCCGACATCGAGATCGAGAACCGCAAGGTACGGCTGAAGGATGGCGCGGTGGTCATCGCCGCCATCACCTCGTGCACCAACACCTCCAATCCGGCGGTGATGATCGGTGCCGGCCTGCTGGCCCGCAACGCAGCGGCGAAGGGCCTGAACCGCCAGCCGTGGGTGAAGACCTCGCTCGGCCCAGGCTCGCGCGTGGTCACCGACTACCTGGAAAAGGCCGGCGTGCTGAAGGAGCTGGAGAAGATCGGCTTCTACGTGGTCGGCTACGGCTGCACCACCTGCATCGGCAACTCCGGCCCGCTGCCGACCGAAGTCAGCGCCGGCATCGCCGCCGGCGATCTGGTGGTCACCTCGGTGCTGTCGGGCAACCGCAACTTCGAGGGCCGCGTGCATCCCGAAGTGAAGATGAACTACCTGGCCAGCCCGCCGCTGGTGGTGGCCTACGCCATCGCCGGCACCACCGACATCGACCTGACCACCCAGCCACTGGGTACCGGCAGCGATGGTCAGCCGGTGTTCCTGCGCGACATCTGGCCGAGCAACAAGGAAATCGGCGACGTCATCGCCGCCACCATCGGCCCGGAGATGTTCAAGCAGAACTATGCCGATGTGTTCAAGGGTGACACCCGCTGGAACACCATCGCCTCGCCGGACGGCAACCTGTATGAGTGGAGCGACGCCTCCACCTACATCAAGAACCCGCCGTACTTCGATGGCATGACCATGCAGACCGGCAGCATCGATGACGTGCACGGCGCACGCGTGATGGGCCTGTTCGGCGATTCGATCACCACCGACCACATCTCCCCGGCCGGCAACATCAAGAAGGACTCGCCGGCAGGCCGCTTCCTGCAGGAACGCGGCGTGCAGCCGGCCGACTTCAACAGCTACGGCAGCCGCCGCGGCAACGATGACGTGATGGTCCGCGGCACCTTCGCCAACATCCGCATCAAGAACCTGATGTTCGGTGGCGAGGAAGGCGGCAACACCCTGTACTACCCGGCCGGCGGTGGCCAGCCGGAGAAGCTGGCGATCTACGATGCAGCCATGAAGTACAAGGCCGACAAGGTGCCGCTGGTGGTGCTGGCCGGCAAGGAGTATGGCACCGGTTCGTCGCGTGACTGGGCGGCCAAGGGCACCCTGCTGCTCGGCGTCAAGGCGGTCATCGCCGAAAGCTTCGAACGCATCCACCGCTCCAACCTGGTCGGCATGGGCGTACTGCCGCTGCAGTTCCGCAACGGCGAGAACGCACAGTCGCTGGGCCTGGACGGTTCGGAAACGATCGACATTACCGGCCTGCAGGATGGCGCCAGCAAGCGCGCCACGGTCACTGCCACCAAGGCCGATGGCACGAAGAAGACGTTCGAGGTCTCGGTCATGCTGCTGACCCCGAAGGAAGTCGAGTACTTCCGTCATGGGGGCCTGCTGCAGTACGTGCTGCGCCAGCTGGCCAGCAAGTAACGCGCCACCGTGGGTAGAGTCGACTGTCAGTCGACCATCCAACAAAAGGGCCGGGTCCTCGCGGATCCGGCCCTTCTGGTTTCTTCGCCGCCAGGCATGGCCTGGCGCTACTGCGTCTCCGGCTACGTCGGGATACGTGCCCGAGGCCCGATCAGCGGCGCGGTGCGTCTGGGTCGGTGCGCAGCGCCTTCAGCAGGCCCCACATGTAGAACGCCAGGGTGAACGAGAACGGCAGGCCGCACAGCACCACTGCCGTCTGCATCGCACTGAAGTTGCCGGCCAGCAGCAGGCCGACACTGGCAACGGTGATGCCGGCCGCCCAGAACACGCGCAGCCAGATCGGCGCGTCGTGGCCATCCTCCACGCCGTCATCAACGCGACGCGTGCACAGGTTGGCGATCATCAGCGTGCCCGAATCGACCGGAGTCAGGAACAGCACGAAGCCGATCACCACTGCGGCACCGGCCACGTAGGGCGCGGCAGGCAGGTATTCCAGCAGCTTGAACAGCGTCATCGCTGCATCGTGCTGGGCCACCTCGCCCAGCACCGCCTGGCCGTGGTTGAGCACCAGGTCGATGGCGGTATTGCCGAAGATCGACAGCCACGCCAGGGTGAAGCCAAGCGGGATCAGCAGCACGCCCATGATCACTTCGCGGATGGTGCGGCCACGCGAGATGCGCGCCACGAAAAGGCCCACGAACGGTGCCCAGGCGATCCACCATGCCCAGTAGAACAGCGTCCACGAGCCCATCCACTCACGGCCCTTCGGGTCGTTGAGGTACATGTCGAAGCTCTTGCGGACGAACGCACCCAGATAGTCGCCGGTGTTCTGGATCAGCCCGTCGAACAGGTGCAGGGTCGGGCCGGTGACCAGCACGAACAGCAGCAGCCCGCACAGCAGGCGCACGTTGAGGTTGGACAGCCAGGCAATGCCCTTCTCCACACCGGCAACCACACCGATGGTGGCCACCACCATCATCACCAGCACGATCGCCACCAGCACCTGCGGCGTATCCGGGATGTGGAACAGGTAGACCAGGCCGGACTGCACCACCAGCGCGCCGATGCCGAGGTTGGTCACCATCGAGATCAGCGTGGCAAGGATGCCAAAGCCATCGACCATGTCGCCGATGCGGCCATGGATGCGCTCGCCGAAGATCGGGTACAGCGCCGAGCGCAGCGCCAGCGGCAGGTCACGGCGGTAGGCGAAATAGCCCAGCGCCACGCCCACCAGCGCGTACAGCGCCCAGCCGTGCAGGCCCCAGTGCAGGAAGGTCAGCACCATCGCCTCGCGACCGGCGGCCACGGTACCGCCGGGCTGGCCGGGCGGATTGAGGAAGTGATCCAGCGGCTCGTAGGCGCCGTAGTACAGCAGCGCGATGCCGATGCCGGCCGAGAACAGCATCGATACCCAGGGCACGTAGCCGAAGGCCGGCGATTCCTCGTTGTGGCCGAGCCGGATGCGGCCATACGGCGAGAACGCCAGCCACAGCACGAAGCCCAGGCACAGCACGATCAGCAGCATGTACCACCAGCCGAACGCCGCCGACACCTCGGCCTGCGCCCATTGCAGCCAGTGCTCGCTGCCTTCGGGATAGAGAACGGTGAGCAGCCCGAGGATGCCGATCGACACCGAGGAACTGAAGAACACAAAACGGTTCAAGCGCAGGGGCGAACGCTTGGGATGAGCCAGGGAAGACATGGGGTCGTCTCATCAAGTCCGAGGGAGCACATGGGCGGGGCCGGACCGGTAAACCGGGCCCATGGCGTGGGGCGCGAGCGCATCCTAGGGTTTATTGATTGAACGTTCAATCAATAAAAAGCATAATGGCGGGCAGCCCGATCCTTCGGGTCGCAATCCGTGGAGAGACAATGCCGAAGAAAGGCGTGGAACCGGTACGGCGCGAACAGCTGATCCGGGCCACTTTCCAGACCATCGACGAGATCGGCATGGCCGATGCAACCGTCGCCACCATCGCGAAGAAGGCAGGGCTGTCCAGCGGCATCGTCGCCCACTACTTCGGCGACAAGGACGGCCTGCTCAATGCTGCAATGCGGCAGATCCTGCGCGAACTGAAGGACGCCGTTGCGCGCTACCGCGCCGATGTCGGCGATGACCCGCGCGACCAGCTGCGTGCCATCGTCGATGGCAACTTCGATGACAGCCAGATCAACGGCACCGCCATGCGCGTCTGGCTCACCTTCTGGGCCGCGAGCATGCACCAGCCGGAACTGGCCCGGCTGCAGCGCGCCAACGACCAGCGCCTGTTCTCCAACCTGTGCCACCAGTTCAACCGCCTGCTGCCCCACCCGCAGGCCCGCCTGGCCGCCCGCGGCCTGGCCGCGATGATCGATGGCCTGTGGCTGCGCGGCAGCCTGGTCGGCGGCCAGTTCAATGCCGAGAAGTCCCGGCGCATCGCTTACGGCTACATCGACTTCCAGTTGCAGGCTGTCGCGCTATAAGCGCTTCAGCACCCGCCCCCTTCCAAGGAGTACGCCCCCATGACCACCCTGCCCGTCCAACAGCTGTACATCCACGGCCAGCGCGTCGATGCCACCAGCGGCAAGACCTTCAAGTCGGTGAACCCGGCCACCGGTGAGGTGATCGCCGAAGTGCAGGTCGCCAGCCAGGCCGACGTCGAGCGCGCCGTGCAGAGCGCGGCCGAAGGCCAGAAGGTGTGGGCCGCGATGACCGCGATGGAGCGTTCGCGCATCCTGCGCCGTGCGGTCGAGATCCTGCGCGAGCGCAATGATGAGCTGGCCCACCTGGAAACCCTGGACACCGGCAAGGCGCTGGCCGAGACCACCACCGTGGACATCGTCACCGGTGCCGACGTGGTCGAGTACTACGCCGGCCTGGCCACCGCCATCGAAGGTATCCAGCTGCCGCTGCGCGAATCGAGCTTCTTCTACACCCGCCGCGAGCCGCTGGGCGTGGTCGCCGGCATCGGCGCGTGGAACTACCCGATCCAGATCGCCATGTGGAAGTCGGCCCCGGCCCTGGCCGCCGGCAACGCGATGGTGTTCAAGCCGTCCGAAGTGACCCCGCTGACCGCGATCCGGCTGGCCGAGATCTACACCGAAGCCGGCGTGCCGGCCGGCGTGTTCAACGTCGTGCAGGGCCCGGGCCGCGAGATCGGCCAGTGGCTGACCGAGCACCCGGTGATCGAGAAGATCTCCTTCACCGGCGGCGTCGCCACCGGCAAGAAGGTGATGGCCAGTGCCGCCTCCTCGTCGCTGAAGGAAGTGACCATGGAGCTGGGCGGCAAGTCGCCGCTGGTGATCTGCGATGACGCCGACCTCGACCGCGCCGCCGACATCGCGGTGATGGCCAACTTCTTCAGCTCCGGCCAGGTCTGCACCAACGGTACCCGCGTGTTCGTACCGCGCAGCATGCTGGCCGCGTTCGAAGCCGCCGTTGTCGAGCGCGTCAAGCGCATCCGCATCGGCGACCCGATGGCCGCCGGGACCAACTTCGGCCCGCTGACCAGCTTCCCGCACATGGAAACCGTGCTGCGCTACATCGAAAGCGGCAAGGCCGAAGGCGCCCGCCTGCTGACCGGCGGTGGCCGTGCCACCGAAGGTGCGCTGGCCAACGGTGCCTACGTGCTGCCGACCGTGTTCTCCGACTGCCGCGATGACATGACGATCGTCCGTGAAGAGATCTTCGGGCCGGTGATGAGCATCCTCGCCTACGACGACGAAGACGAAGTGGTGCGCCGTGCCAACGACACCACCTTCGGCCTCGCCGCCGGCGTGGTCAGCAAGGACGTCAGTCGCGCCCACCGCATCATCCACCGCCTGGAAGCCGGCATCTGCTGGATCAACACCTGGGGTGAATCGCCGGCCGAAATGCCGGTCGGCGGCTACAAGGAATCCGGCGTCGGCCGCGAGAACGGTATCTCCACCCTCGGCCACTACACCCGCATCAAGTCGGTGCAGGTCGAGCTGGGCGACTACGCCAGCGTGTTCTGACCGGCGCGCCCTGAGCGCGCCCCATCGTCCGGCCACCGTGCCGATCCGACATTCCGCCGGGACGCCTGCATGCAGCGCGCCCCGGCCTGCAGGAGACACCCATGAGCACCCATAACGAGTACGACTACATCATCATCGGCGCCGGTTCGGCCGGCAACGTGCTGGCCACCCGCCTCACCGAAGATGCCGATGTCAGCGTGCTGCTGCTGGAAGCCGGTGGCCCGGACTACCGGCTCGACTTCCGTACCCAGATGCCGGCCGCGCTGGCCTTCCCGCTGCAGGGCAAGCGCTACAACTGGGCGTACAAGACCGATCCCGAGCCCTTCATGAACAACCGCCGCATGGACTGCGGCCGCGGCAAGGGCCTGGGTGGCTCGTCGCTGATCAACGGCATGTGCTACATCCGCGGCAACGCGATGGACTACGACAACTGGGCCAGCATGCCGGGCCTGGAAGACTGGACCTACCTGGACTGCCTGCCGTACTTCCGCAAGGCGGAAACCCGCGACATCGGCGCCAATGACTACCACGGTGGCGACGGCCCGCTGCGCGTGACCACGCCGAAGGCCGGCAACAACGAACTGTTCGCTGCGATGGTCGAAGCCGGCGTGCAGGCCGGCTACCCGCGCACCGACGACCTCAACGGCTACCAGCAGGAAGGCTTCGGCCCGATGGACCGCACGGTGACCCCGAAGGGCCGTCGCTCCAGCACCGCCCGCGGCTACCTGGACCTGGCCAAGCCGCGCCCGAACCTGACCATCGTCACCCACGCGCTGACCGACCGCATCCTGTTCTCGGGCAAGCGTGCGGTGGGCGTGCAGTGGCTGCACAACGACCAGCCACAGCGTGCCACCGCGCGCCGCGAAGTGCTGCTGTGCGGCGGCGCCATCGCCTCGCCGCAGATCCTGCAGCGTTCGGGCGTCGGCCCGGCCGACCTGCTGCGCAGCCTCGACATCGACCTGGTGCACCACCTGCCGGGCGTCGGCGCCAACCTGCAGGATCACCTTGAGATGTACCTGCAGTACGAGTGCAAGAAGCCGGTGTCGCTGGCCCCGGCACTGAAGCTGTACAACCAGCCGGCGATCGGCGCCGAATGGCTGTTCCTGGGTACCGGCATCGGCGCCAGCAACCAGTTCGAGGCCGGCGGCTTCATCCGCAGCGACGCCGAGTTCGACTGGCCGAACCTGCAGTACCACTTCCTGCCGGTGGCGATCAATTACAACGGCTCCAACCCGATCAAGGCGCACAGCTTCCAGATGCACGTCGGCTCGATGCGCTCGCCCAGCCGCGGCCGCATCCACGTGCGCTCGAAGGACCCACGCGAACATCCCAGCATCCTGTTCAACTACATGTCGCACGACCAGGACTGGCGCGAATTCCGCGCGGCGATCCGCATCACCCGCGAGATCTTCGCGCAGCCGGCGCTGGCACCGTACAGCGGCCGCGAGATTTCGCCGGGCAGCGCGCTGCAGACCGACGCGCAGATCGATGCGTTCGTGCGCGAGCACGCCGAAACCGCCTACCACCCGTCGTGCTCGAACAAGATGGGCCACGCCGATGATCCGATGGCGGTGGTCGATGGCCAGGGCCGCGTGCATGGCCTGGAAGGCCTGCGCATCGTCGATGCCTCGATCATGCCGCAGGTGGTGACCGGCAACCTCAACGCGCCGACCATCATGATGGCCGAGAAGCTGGCCGACGTGATCCGCGGCCGCACCCCGCTCGCCCGCAGCACCGCGCCGTACTACAAGGCCAACGGCGCACCGGTGCGCAAGCAGGGCTGAGGAGCCCCAGGCCGGTAGGTGCCCACCTTGGTGGGCACTGATCCAGGACGCCCCCTCGAAATCCCGTGCCGACCAGGGTCGGCACCTACCATTGCAGCCTCCGCGAACCCCTCTTCGCGTTTTCCCTACGGCGGGGTATGCTGCAATGACCGGCCATTGTCGATACGCTCAGGCCGGAACCTAATACACCACGATTCCTGGAGGGGGAATATGAGTCTGGATCGTCCCTGGCTGCAGAGCTATCCGAAAGGCGTTCCCGCCGAAATCGACGTCAACGAGTTCCATTCGGTCGCCTCGGTCTTCGACGCCTCCGTCGCGAAATTCCGCGACCGTCCCGCCTACTCCAGCTTCGGCAAGGTCATCACCTATGGTGAGACCGATGCGCTGGTCACCCAGTTCGCCGCCTACCTGCTGGGCGAGCTCAAGCTCAAGAAGGGTGACCGCGTCGCCCTGATGATGCCCAACTGCCTGCAGTACCCGGTGGCCACCTTCGGCGTGCTGCGTGCCGGCCTCACCGTGGTCAACGTCAACCCGCTGTACACCGCGCGCGAACTCAAGCACCAGCTGGTCGACGCCGGCGTCAGTGCGCTGGTGGTGGTCGACAACTTCGGCGACACCGTCCAGCAGGTCATCGCCGATACGCCGGTCAAGCACGTGATCACCACCGGCCTGGGCGACCTGCTCGGCGCCAAGGGTGCGATCGTCAACTTCGTGCTGAAGTACATCAAGAAGATGGTGCCCAACTACCACGTCAAGGGCGCGGTCCGCTTCAGACAGGCGCTCAAGCTGGGCAGCCGCCACACGCTTCCGAAGGTCGAGATCGACCACGACGACATCGCTTTCCTGCAGTACACCGGCGGCACCACCGGCGTGGCCAAGGGCGCGATGCTGACCAACCGCAACCTGATCGCCAACATGCAGCAGGCGTCGGCGTGGCTGTCCACCTCGGGCATCGAGCCGGGCAAGGAAGTCATCATCACCGCCCTGCCGCTGTACCACATCTTCGCGCTGACCGCGAACGGCCTGGTCTTCATGAAGTTCGGTGGCTGCAACCACCTGATCACCAACCCGCGTGACATGAAGGGCTTCGTCAAGGAGCTGAAGGGCACCCGCTTCACCGCCATCACCGGCGTCAACACGCTGTTCAACGGCCTGCTCAACACCCCCGGCTTCGACGAGATCGATTTCTCTTCGGTCAAGTTCACCCTGGGCGGCGGCATGGCGGTGCAGCGCGCGGTGGCCGAGCGCTGGAAGAAGACCACCGGGGTCACCCTGGTCGAGGCCTACGGCCTGACCGAAACCTCGCCGGCGGCCTGCATCAACCCGCTCACCCTGCCCGAGTACAACGGCTCGATCGGCCTGCCGATCCCGTCCACCGATGCCTGCATCAAGGACGACAACGGCAACATCCTGCCGCTGGGCGAAGTCGGTGAGCTGTGCATCAAGGGCCCGCAGGTGATGAAGGGTTACTGGCAGCGCCCGGATGAAACCGAAAAGGCCATCGACGCCGACGGCTGGCTGCACACCGGCGACATGGCGAAGATGGACGAGCACGGCTTCTTCTACATCGTCGACCGCAAGAAGGACATGATCCTGGTGTCCGGCTTCAACGTGTACCCGAACGAGGTCGAGGACGTCATCGCAATGATGCCGGGCGTGCTGGAAGTGGCCGCAGTCGGCGTTCCGGACGAGAAATCCGGCGAAGTGGTGAAGGTCGTGATCGTGAAGAAGGACCCGAACCTGACCGCCGAAATGGTCAAGGAGCACGCGCGGGCAAACCTGACCGGTTACAAGCACCCCAGAATCGTAGAATTCCGAAAAGAGCTGCCGAAGACCAACGTCGGCAAGATTCTCCGTCGCGAGCTGCGTGATACCCCCGCCCAGTAAGGGTTTGCGGGCAAGCAGGCAGAACAGGGGCCCCGCCGGCGACGGCGGGGCCTTTTCATTGCCGGAACATGGCCGGCCCAGCGCTTGCGAGCGGTTCACGACAGGTGCATAGAATCAATCGCCGCCGCACGTTCAGCTCGCCCCCTCACTCTTCTCCGTCCGCTCTGCGGTTGGCCGGACGGTCACACGGAGAACTCCCATGTCTGCAGTACGCCCCATCATCACCCGCCCTGCCCAGCACCCTACCCTGCGCATCACCGAAGAGACGGAGCGGGATGTCTACTGGATCCACATGCACGCCAACCTGGTCAACCAGCCGGGCCGGCCATGCTTTGCGTCACGTCTGGTCGATGACATCGTCGACTACCAGCGCGACCTGGGCGATCGCCTCAGTGCCTCGCATGTTCTGTCACCGCATGTCGTTCTGGCCTCGGACAGCGACGTATTCAACCTGGGCGGCGATCTCGAACTGTTCTGCCGCCTGATCCGCGAAGGGGATCGCGCCCGCCTGCTTGACTACGCACAGCGCTGCGTGCGCGGCGTGCATGCCTTCCATGCCGGTCTCGGCGCCCGCGCCCACAGCATCGCGCTGGTCCAGGGCAATGCACTCGGTGGCGGCTTCGAAGCGGCGCTGAGCTGCCACACCATCGTTGCCGAGGACGGCGTACTGATGGGCCTGCCGGAGGTGCTGTTCGACCTGTTCCCTGGCATGGGCGCCTACTCCTTCCTGTGCCAGCGGATCAGCCCGCGCCTGGCCGAGAAGATCATGCTGGAGGGCAATCTCTACACGGCCCGCCAGCTCAAGGAGATGGGCCTGGTCGACATCGTGGTGCCGGTCGGCGAAGGCGTGGCCGCAGTGGAACAGGTGATCAAGGACAGCAAGCGGATTCCGCACGCCTGGGCGGCGATGCGCGAAGTCAACGAGATCGCCACCATGGTGCCGCTGCACGAAATGATGCGGATCACCGAGATCTGGGTCGACACCGCCATGCAGCTCGGCGAGAAGTCCCTGCGTACGATGGATCGACTGGTGCGGGCGCAGGCCCGGCGCAATGGCGACCCGGCCTGACAGCCCGGCGGTTCAGGACGGGCTGCGCTCACTGTCGTCGCGGTGCGGTGCCCCCGCACTACGCGCGGCCAGCGCATTCCTGCCGTTGCGCAGGGCGGCCGACAGGTTGCCGAGCCGGGTGTTCCACTCGCCCTTCAGCTGCCAGTCCGCCATGCGCATGATCTCGCCACTGGAGGCGGCAACCTGGACCAGTCCCAGGTTGCTCGCCACACCGCGCAAGGCGTGGGCATGCTCGCGGAAGTCTTCCCAAGCCTGGCGCTCACCGCAGGCCTGCAGCTGGCCCATGCTGGCGTCGACATCCGCCAGGCACTGGTCGATGAACTTACGCTCGAAGCCATCGCCCATGCCCAGCGCAGCCAGCTCGTCCAGCACGGCGGTGTCGAGCACGCCATCGCCGACCGGCAACGCGGGCACCGACTGGATACCGGTTTCGGCACGGGTATTGGCCGCAACGTCGGCCAGTACTTCCAGCAACCGGGTGGCGACCACCGGCTTGGCCAGGAACGCGCGCGCGCCCGCCTGTTCGCAGCGCAGGATCGACTCGGGGGTGACATCGGCACTGAGCACCATCACCGGCACATAGGGCATGCCACTGGCCTGCATCACCCGCAGCTGCTTGAGCAGGTCCAGGCCGCTCATGCCGGGCATGTGCAGGTCGACGATCGCCGCGTCGTAACTGGCCTGCTCAAGCGCGTCGAGCACTTCGGCGCCACCATTGACACAGGTGACCTTGTGGCCGGCCTTCTCGAGCAGGCGCTGCAGCACCATCCGGTTGGCCTCATGGTCATCGGCCACCAGCACCCTCAGGCTGCGCACCCGTGCACGATGGCGCAGGAACGGATTGGAGAACGCAATGACGTTGCCGGCTTCGGCCACCTCGGACGCCGCCACCGGCGCCGCCATGGGGTCTGCAACGTCCAGCGTGATTTCAACCCAGAACACGCTGCCGCGCGGGCTGTTCGGGGCGTAGCCGACCTGGCCGCCCATCGACTCCACCAGGCCCTTGGCAATGGCCGTACCCAGGCCGGTGCCCTCATGGCGCCGGGCCAGGCCGACATCGCCCTGCTCGAATGCATTGAACAGGCGACCGCGCAGGGCCACCGGCACACCGATGCCGGTATCGACGATCTCGAAGCGCAGGCGTACCCGCTCGCTGCCCAGCGCATCAGGGCTGGACACGTGCAGTTGCACGTAGCCGCTGTCGGTGAACTTGACCGCGTTGCCCATCAGGTTCAGCAGGATCTGCTGCAGATGGCCGGCGTCGCCCAGCAGGCGCGGCGGCACGTTCTCGTCCACCTGCACGCGGTAGTCCAGCGATTTCGAGCGGGTCTGCGGGGTCAGGATCAGGTTGATCGCCTGCAGTACGTCGGCCAGCGCGAACTCGTGCCACTCCACCCGCACCTTCCCCGCCTCGATCGCGGAGATGTCCAGCACCTCTTCGACCAGCGCCAACAGGCTGCGGGTCGAGGCCTGGATGGTGTTCAGGCATTCGCGCTGCTCATCGTCCAGGCGGGTGGTGGCCAGCACTTCGGTCATGCCGGCCAGGCCGTTCAGCGGCGTGCGGAACTCGTGGCTCATGTTGGCCAGGAAGCGGCTCTTGGCCTCGTTGGCCTGGCGTGCTTCGGCCACGGCGCGGGTCAGCGCGTGCAGCAGCGAGTCGAAGTACAGCGGGATCGCGCCCAGGCCCAGCAGCAGGCCCCAGCCCAGATAGTCGTGGCCCCGCCAGTACGGCGACAGCATCACCGTGCACAGGAACGCCAGGCAGCCCATCGCGGTGGCCACGCGCAGATAGGTACTGCCGTAGCGCATGCCGTTGCCGATCGTCACCCACAGCATCACCGCGTACAACGGTGCCGCTGGCTCGCCCTGGATGGTCATGATCCAGGCCATGCAGGTGTAGTCGGTCAGCATGCCGATCACCCGCCGCACATGCGACACCCCCGGATGCACCAGGATCGCCGCCAGCAGCCCGGCGGAAATGGTCAGTTCGAAGGCCAGGATCAGCCAGGTCGTGGTCAGCGCTTCACCGCCGCCGCTGAGCGAGCGCCAGCCGAGGTAGCTGATGAACAGCGCAGTGATGACGATGCGGATCAGGTTCTGTGCGTGCTCGCTGTCCTCGCGCCCGGCCAGGCGCTGCCTGAAGCGGGCCAGCAGCGAACGCGAGCCGGCAGCGACGGCGGGGGTCGTATCCATGGTCGGATGTCGCATCCTTCGGCGCAGCAGGGAAGAACAGCACAACGGAACCGCCAGCAGGCCCAGCCACAGGGAAAGGGCCAGGCCTGGATTGGCCCGCCAGTAAGGGGTCATCAGTACGGTGGCACCGAAACTGGCCATTGCCAACACGATGGCAGCGGCCAGGTAGCGGGGGCCGAAACGCAACCCATTGCCGACCGTCACCCACATCACCACGGCATACACCCAGGCCAATGGCTCGCCCATCTGGATCATGCCGACGGCGATCAACCCGTAGTCGGCCAGCATCCCGGCCACCCGTCGCGGGTCCGAGCGGCCCGGCTTCCACAGCAGCCACGCGAACAGCAGCAGCGACAGGCCGAGCCCGGTCAGTATGGTCGCCAATACGCCCTGATACTGCTCCAGCCGATGCAGGCGGGCGCCCGACAGCAGCACATAGACCAGGATCAGCGAGATCAACACGATCCGCACGATCGCCTGGCCATGCTCCGAATCCGGACGCTGCGCCAGCCGGCGCTTCACGCGTGCGAACAGGTCCTGCATGTCACCCACCCGGTCGCGTCGATGCCGTCGAGTGCTGGGCGCAGATATCCATCAGCTGCGGGTGGCCGCGCATCAGCGCATCCACGCAGCGCGGGTCGAACAACCGGCCACGCTGGGCATACAGATAGGCCAGTGTGGCTTCCATGGTCCATGCTTCCTTGTACGGACGGGGCGAAATCAGCGCATCGAACACGTCGGCCACGGCCACGATCCGCGCCTCCAGCGGAATGGCCTCGCCCACCAGGCCGTCCGGGTAACCGCTGCCGTCATAGCGCTCGTGATGGCGCAGCGCGATCAACGCACCGACCTGGATGAAGCGGTTCTGGCTGCCGCTGAGCAGCTCATGGCCGATCCGCGGGTGCCGGCGCATGATCGCCAGCTCCTCGTCGTTGAGCTTGCCCTGCTTGAGCAGCACGGCATCGGGAATGGCGATCTTGCCCATGTCATGCAGCGGTGCCGCCATCTCGATCAGCTTGACGTCATCCTCGGGCAGGCCGAGCTGCTCTGCGATCAACCCGGCGACCCGTGCCATGCGCTCCAGATAGGCACTGGTGCCGGCATCACGGAACTCGATCGCACGAGCCAATCGCGACAGGGTTTCGCGTTCGCGTTCCTCGACCTCGTGCATGCTGGCCAGCAGCCGCTGTTCCAGCGACAACGCACGCTGTTTCACGTTCTCGGTCTGCTGGCGCAGCTGCAACAGGTTGTAGCAGCGTGCACGCAGTTCGCGCGGTCGGATCGGCTTGACCAGGAAATCGATGACACCCGCTTCCAGCGCCGCCTGCCGGATCGGCTCGTCGCCAACCACGGTGATCAGGATGACCGGAATGTCGCGGTGCTTGGGCAGGCGACGGAAACGACGGGCGAACTCCAGCCCGTCCATCTCCGGCATGCGGTAATCGAGCAGCAGCAGGTCGACCGGATGCGCCTCGCACCAGGCCAATGCAGTCAGCGGGTCACCGAAGTCATACACGCTCAATTCCGGCGCGATGTCCTCGATGACATGACGCAGCATCGTCCGCGCGGACGTCTGGTCGTCAACAATGACGATGTTCAACGCGTACTCTGCCTGGCTTCTCGACCATGCTGGATCATCAGCAGGCGAGGATACTCTGCCGCTGCGAACGCTCGCACCCTGCATCGGCCTGACTCCCGTTTCATACGTCCCGGTTCATGATCGTCATCACATTGTGAAGCGGACGCTTCACAATGCACCATCCCCCTGGCGCCGATCAAGCCACAACAGGCGTCAAGGGAGTGCATTAACGATACGCCGAGTGCGGGACGCGTCAATCGCGCCGTCTCGTTTCGCGACGGCGCGCACAAACAGAAGTCAGAAAAGTGACCTACTTCTCCGGTTATTGCTCCGGACGCATGTACGGGAACAGCAGCACGTCACGAATCGAACTGCTGCCGGTGAGCAGCATCACCAGGCGATCGACGCCGATGCCGAGGCCGCCGGTCGGGGCCATGCCGTACTCCAGCGCACGGATGTAGTCGGCGTCGTAATGCATCGCCTCGTCGTCGCCACCCTCCTTCGCAGCCACCTGGGCCTGGAAGCGCTGGGCCTGGTCTTCCGGATCGTTCAATTCCGAGAAGCCGTTGGCCAGCTCCTTGCCGTTGACGAACAGCTCGAAGCGGTCGGTGTAGCCCGGATCGTTGTCGTTGGCGCGGGCCAGCGGCGAGACCTCCACCGGATGATCGGTGATGAAGGTCGGCTGGATCAGGGTGTGCTCGACGGTGGCTTCGAAGATCTCCAGCAGCAGCTTGCCCCAGCCATAGGACGGCTTGACCTTGATCTTCAGGCGCTCGCAATGGCGCAGCAGCGCATCGCGGTCGGTGCAGTCGGCGGCGGAGATCTCCGGGTTGTGGTGACGCACGGCCTCGTCCATGCGCCAGCGGCGGAACGCCGGGCCCAGGTCGATCTTCGCGCCGTCCCACTCGACCTCGGTGCCACCGTTGACGGTCGCGGCCACGTCACGGATCACGCCTTCGGTCAGGTCCATGATCTCGTTGTACGTGGCATAGGCCTCGTACAGTTCCATCATGGTGAACTCCGGGTTGTGCCGGGTACTGACACCTTCGTTGCGGAAGTTGCGGTTGATCTCGTACACGCGCTCCAGGCCACCGACGGTCAGGCGCTTGAGGTACAGCTCGGGCGCCACGCGCAGGTACAGGTCCAGGTCCAGCGCGTTGTGGTGGGTGGTGAACGGCTTGGCCGCTGCGCCGCCGGGGATGTAATGCATCATCGGCGTCTCGACTTCCAGGAAGTCGCGGTTGTCGAGCCAGGCGCGCATGGCGCGGATGATCTTCGAGCGCTTGATGAAGACCGCGCGCGATTCCGGGGTCACGATCAGGTCGACGTAGCGCTGGCGGTAGCGCTGCTCGACGTCGGCCAGGCCATGCCACTTGTCCGGCAGCGGGCGCAGCGACTTGGTCAGCAGGCGGATCGATTCGGCCTTGACCGACAGCTCGCCAGTCTTGGTACGGGTCAGGCCGCCTTCGACGGCGATGATGTCACCCACGTCCCAGCCCTTGAAGGCGGTGTAGGCATCACCGAGGACCGTGCCCTGCAGGAACAGCTGGATGCGGCCGGACTCGTCCTGGATCTGCGCAAAGCTGGCCTTGCCCATGATGCGCTTGGCCATCAGGCGGCCGGCCATCTTCACCTGGCGGCCGTTGCCTTCCAGGGCCTCGGCGGTCCACTGTTCGGCATCGGCGAATTCTTCCTGCAGTCGTCCGGCAAAGTCCTCGCGACGGAAGTCGTTCGGGTACGCGATGCCCTGCCCACGCAGCGCTTTGAGTTTCTCACGGCGCTCGGCGATCAACTTGTTTTCGTCGACGGGGGGGGTATCGGTAGCTTCGCTCATGGATCTGCGGGAATCGTGTAGTGAGGGGGGATGCTGCGCCCGGCACAGCCGGTTCCACAGCATACCAAAACCGCCCTGCCCCCGGCCCCTGGTGGCCCCGTCCCGGTAGCCGCCAGCCCAGGTCGGCGCCGCCAAGCCCAGGTAGTGGGCCCCC
>NZ_JAPTFX010000006.1:0-70454 GCF_030985895.1 Stenotrophomonas sp. Sm6012
ACCGTTGGTCGGCACGCCTTCAAACCTTACACATCCTCGGCGTCGTCCACATCCGGCCGGATCTGGCTGATCCGCGCCGCGCCGGGGCCGGTGAACGAGATCAGCTGGTCGCCGCGCAGCACCATGCGGCCCACGTGGCGATCGATGCCGTCATAGGAATACTCGAACTTGAAGGTGCGCTCGAAACCGAGCCGGCCATCCTCGCCACGCGACAATCGCAGGCCGGTGGCGTGCACCGCCTGGTCCAGCCATTGCACGTCGGCGGCGCGGCAGGCATTGCGGCCCAGCTCGACCGCGCGCTCGGCGGCCGAACGGGCGGCGTTCCAGAAGAAATAGATGATTCCGCCGGCAATCAGCAACAGCAGCAGGGTGGGCATGGCGTCAGCGGTCAGAGGTCGATCCGGCAAAGATGGCGGCGAACGCGCGCTGGATCAAGCGTTGCAGTCACCGCCGCGGTTGCGGTTCGCTGGACACTGGCTGCGCGGGCACGATGGCCGGTTGCGGCGGCGGCGCGGTCTGCATCGGCGTCGCAGTGGGCGAGGGCATCAACAACGGCGAGGTGGCGGTCAGCTGCAGCAGCGCGGCCCAGTCCTGGCGGTTGAAACTGCATTCGTCTTCGCGGCCCGGTGTGCAGCTGGGGTCGATGCCGGTGCTGCTGCGTTCGCGTGCCGGCGGCAGCTGGATCAGCCCGGTGCGGTCCAGCGGCAGCAGCCGCATCGCCACGGTATTCATCACGTTGCCCCCCACCAGATACAGGGTCTGATCGCCGCCGAGGTTGGCCGCCACCACCACTTCGCAATGTGATTTCCAGTGGCCGACCGAACCGTTGCCGAGCGCCTGTACCAGCCCGCTGTAGCTCAGCGTGGTGCTGCGGTCGCGCAGGAAGCACAGCAGATCGCCCGGCGCGGGCTTTGCGGTCGCGGGATCGACCAGCCGATAGGGCACGCCGGAAGGGCCGCCCTGGTAGGCGGCACGGATGTAGTCGATGTGGCGCGGCGAGGTGTTGAAGCCGGGCACGCCGGCACGCACCATTACCCAGGAAATGAAGGCGGCCGACCAGGGGTTGTCGACCAGGAACGCACGGCAGTCGCTGTCGGTGTAGCGCGTGCCCAGTGGTGCCAGGCAGCTGCTGGCGCCGGCGATGCTGCCCATCGCGTTGAGCGTGCCACTGTCGCGCCAATAGCCGGCTACGCGCTGCCAGGCGATCAGGCCGTTGTCGGCAAGATGCTCGCTCTCGGCCTCGGTGACGCTGAGGCTTGCAGCGCGACCATCGCGATCGATGAAAGGCCGGAACCACAGCCGGTGTTCATTGCAGGCGGTATTGCGGATGGCCACTGCCAACGGGCTCAGGCCGTAGCGGGGCGGTACGTCACAGGCCTCCGCAGCCGCTGCGGAAAAGGGGGCGGCCGCGAGCAGAAGGCAGGCAGGCAAGAGCATCCGGCGCATGCGCGGCTCCTGTGGGGGATGGCCGCAGCGTCGCAGTGCCGTCGTGAACGCAGGGTGTGAGAGTGGTAGTGCCGGCCGCGGGCCGGCACCATGCGACCGCCACCTCAACCCGGCGGCGGGCCCAGCTTCAACGACAGATCGATGGCCTGCACGTGCTTGGTCAGGCCGCCGATGGAAATGCAGTCCACGCCATCCTCCGCGATCGAGCGCAGGCCACCCAGGCCGACGCTGCCGGAGACTTCCAGCGGGATACGGCCGGCGGTGATGCGCACGGCCTCGCGGCGCAGGTCGGGGCTGAAGTCATCCAGCAGGATGCGTTCGCACCCCGCCTCCAGGGCCTGGCGCAGCTGCGTCAGATCCTCCACCTCGACCACAAGCGGCAGCGCAGGCCACTGCCGGCGCGCGCCGGCGACCGCGGCGGCCAGCGAACCGGCGGCGCGGATGTGGTTTTCCTTCAGCATCACCGTGTCGTACAGGCCGAAGCGGTGGTTGTCGCCGCCGCCGCAGCGCACGGCGTACTTCTGCGCCAGGCGCAGGCCGGGCAGGGTCTTGCGGGTGTCGAGGATGCGCGTGCCGGTACCGGCCACGGCGGCCACATAGCGGGCAGTGGTGGTGGCGGTGCCGGACAGCGTCTGCAGGAAATTCAGCGAGGTGCGTTCGGCGCTGACCAGGCTGCGGCTGCGCCCGTACAGCAGGGCCAGCACGGTGCCTGCGGTGACCGCGTCGCCTTCGGAAACCTGCCATTCGATGCGCACGTCCGGGTCGAGCGCACGGTGGGTGGCGTCGAACCAGGGGCGGCCGGCAATCACCCCATCCTGCTTGCACAGCAGGTAGGCGCTGTCCGCCTGGTCGGGCAGCAGGGCGGCGGTGACGTCACCACTGCCCAGGTCCTCGGCCAGCGCACGCGCGACATCGGCGGCGACAACGGCCGCATCCGGCGTCGGCAGCGTGCTCATGCGGCCGGGAAGTCGGCGATCTGGGCGGTCGGGATGGCTTCCTCGGCCAGCAGCACCGGAATGCCGTCGTCGACGCGGAACACCTGCTTGCGGTCGCGGGTGACCAGCGCTTCGCGCAGCGGCTGCGCCAGCGGGTTGCCATCGGCCTTGTTCACCGCGCCGGCGGAAATGGCCTTGTTGAGGGCTTCCAGGCCCTTGCCATCCAGCAGGGACAGGGGCTGGCGGGTGTCGGGCGACACCAGCAGGTCGAGCAGCTTGCGATCCATGGTTCTTCGTCTTGCGTGGAAGACGGCTAGAATACGTCTTTAAGGCAGGTGACGGCCAATGACCCCCAACCCGATCGCGCCGCTTGTCGGCATCGTCATGGGTTCCCGTTCCGACTGGGAAACCATGCAGCACGCCGCCCAGAAGCTTGAAGCCCTGGGTGTTCCGTTCGAAGTGAAGGTGGTGTCCGCGCATCGGACGCCGGATGTGTTGTTCAGTTACGCCGAGCAGGCGGGCCCGCGTGGCCTGCGCGCGATCATCGCCGGTGCCGGCGGGGCCGCGCACCTGCCGGGCATGATCGCCGCCAAGACCGCCGTGCCGGTGCTGGGCGTGCCGGTGCAGTCCAAGGCCCTCAACGGCATGGATTCGCTGCTGTCGATCGTGCAGATGCCGGCCGGCATCCCGGTCGCCACCTTCGCCATCGGCAATGCCGGCGCCTCCAATGCCGCGCTGTTCGCTGCAGCGATGCTGGCCAGCGACCAGCCGGCGATCGGCCAGGCGCTCGACGCCTTCCGTGCGCGCCAGACCGAAGACGTGATGGCCCACGACGACCCGCGCCAATGAGCCTGACCGTCGGCATCCTGGGCGGCGGCCAGCTCGCCCGCATGATGGTCCTGGCAGGTGCGCCGCTGGGACTGCGCTTCGAACTGTACGATCCGGCGGCCGACGCCTGCAGTGGCCCGCTGGCGCCCCTGACGGTCGGCGCCTTCGATGACCGCCAGGCGCTGGCGGACTTCGCGTCGAAGGTGGATGTGGTCACCTTCGATTTCGAGAACGTGCCCGCCGACAGCGCGCAGTTCCTGGCCGACCGCGTGCCGGTCTACCCGCCGCCGGCCGCGCTGGCCGTGGCCCAGGACCGGCTGAGCGAAAAGACCCTGTTCCAGCAGCTGGGCATCCCGCTGCCGGCCTTCGCCGACATCCGCAGCCGCGACGAGCTGGCTGAGAAGGTGGCCGCGTTCGGCCTGCCGTGCATTCTCAAGACCCGCCGCCTCGGCTATGACGGAAAGGGCCAGTTCCGCCTGCGCAGCGAGGCCGACATCGACGCTGCGTGGGATGCGCTGGGTGCGCAGGTCGAGCACACGGGCCTGATCCTGGAGGGCTTCGTGGCCTTCCAGCGCGAGGTCAGCGTGGTCGCCGTGCGTGGCCACGATGGCAGCTTCGAGGCGTGGCCGGTTACCGGCAACTGGCATGTCGACGGCGTGCTGTCCGCCAGCGTGGCGCCGGCCGTGCTGTCCGACGCCGAGCAGCAGGCCGCGATCGGCTATGCCCGCCGCGTTGCAGAGCACCTGCAGTACGTGGGCGTGTTCGCGCTGGAGCTGTTCTGCCGCGACGGCGAGCTGCTGGCCAACGAGATGGCGCCGCGAGTGCACAACTCCGGCCACTGGACCATCGAAGGCAGCGAGACCTCGCAGTTCGAGAACCATCTGCGCGCCGTGCTGGGCCTGCCGCTGGGCAGCACCCGCATGCTTGGGCATGCCTGCATGCTGAACTGGCTGGGCACGATGCCGGACCCGGCGCCGGTACTGGGCCAGGCCAGCGGCCATTGGCACGACTACGGCAAGGAGCCACGCGAGGGCCGCAAGGTCGGTCATGCCACGCTGCGCGATGATGATGCTGCGGCACTGGCCGATGCGCTGGACCAGGTCGGCCTGGAGCTGGGTCGTCAGGCCCAGGTGGCGCCGGCCGTGCACGCATTGCGCAAGCGCTGAGCCCGGTAGTGCCGGCCGCTGGCCGGCAATGCAACGATGTGGCGCGCCGGTGCAGGCATCGGCGCAACGTTCCCGGTGATAGCGTGGAACTCCTTTCCCAGGAGTCACGACCATGCTTGACTGGAATGCCTACCGCAAGGAACTGAAGGGCCGCATCGGCGAGATCGGCAAGCTCTCGCCGGATACGGTGAAGGGGTACGCCACCCTGTCCAACGCGGGCGCCCAGACCAACCACCTTGATGCCAAGACCCGTGAGCTGATCGCACTGGCAGTGGCGGTCACCACCCGCTGCGACGGGTGCATCACCGTGCACGTGGACGCTGCGCTGAAGCACGGCGCCAACCGCGAGGAGATCGCCGAAGCGTTGGGCGTGGCCGTGTCGCTCAATGCCGGCGCCGCGCTGGTGTATTCGGCACGGGTGATGGACGCGGTGGCTGCGCACGAGAGCGCGTAGTGCCACGCTCGGTTTCCCGGTAGTGCCGGCATTGCGGGTGGCCTGGATGCCCAGCTGCCCGCCCGGGTGCTGCACCAGCCAGACCCAGCCGGAGCCGAACAGGCCCAGCGCGGTGCGGTTGAATTCCTCGCGCAGGCGCTGCGCGTCGCCGAACTGGCGCTTGACCAGTTCGTCCAGCCGGCCCTGCGGCTCACCGCCACCGCGAGGGCGCAGGCACTGCCAGTAGAAGCCGTGGTTCCAGGCCTGGGCGGCGGCATCGAACAGTTTGCCCTGGGCGTGGCGGACGATCTCTTCCAGTGACGCGTCTTCCCACTCGGTGCCCAGGATGCCGGCGTTGACCGCATCGACATAGGCGCGGTGGTGGCGGCCGTGGTGCAGTTCCACGGTCTGTGCGGACAGATGCGGCTGCAGGGAGCCGGAAAGGTAGGGCAGGGCGGGCAATTCGACGGGCATGGACAGGTTCGTGGCCAGAGGGGCGGCGGCAGCCGGTTCCATCCGCTTACAATGGCGGCTACCGTGGGCAGTCTAGCCGACCACCGCGGTCGGTTTGTCCGGCGAAGCAAGGAGTGTGGTTGTGGCGGTGATGCAGCAAATCCAGGCCGAGGTCGATCGTTACCCGCTCGTGCTGTTCATGAAGGGCACCCCGCAGTACCCGATGTGCGGCTTTTCCAGCCGCGCCGTACAGGCATTGATGGCGGCCGGCGCTGCCACCCTGCGCACCGTCAATGTGCTCGAGGAGCCCGAGATCCGCGCCAACCTGCCGCGCTTCTCCAATCTGCCGACCTTCCCGCAGCTGTTCATCAACGGTGAACTGATCGGCGGCTGCGACATCGTTCTGGAATTGTTCGAATCCGGCGAGCTCAAGCGCATCGTCGAAGAGGCGACCCAGGGATGAGTGCCTGGCCATCGACGTCACCGACCGACGGGGCGCTCGATGGCCGCCCGTTGCAGGATCGCGTGGTGCTGGTTGCCGGCGCCGGCGGTGGCCTGGGCAGTGCCGCGGCGGTGGCTGCTGCAGCCGCCGGCGCCACGGTCGTGCTGCTGGGGCGCAAGCCGCGCCGGCTGGATCGGGTCTACGCCCAGGTCCAGGCCGTCGGCGCGGAACCGCTGCTGTACCCGTTGGACCTTGAAGGGGCAGGCCCGGATGACTATGCCGAGCTGGCCCAGGCGCTCCAGCGCGAGCTGGGGCGGCTGGACGGGCTGCTGGTCTGCGCCGCGCATTTCCCCGGCCTGACCCCGTTCGAGCTGGCCGACCCTGCCAGTTTCGCCCGCGCGGTGCACGTCACCCTGACCGCCCCGGCGTGGTTGGCCCAGGCCTGCCTGCCGCTGCTGCGGCAACGTGAGGATGCCGCTCTGGTGTTTGCCGTCGACGCTCCGGAGCGGGTCGGGCAGGCCTACTGGGGCGGCTATGGCGTGGCCCAGCATGGCCTGCGTGGCCTGATCACCAGCCTGCACGACGAACTCGGCCGCAGCCCGGTGCGGGTCAGTGGCCTGTACCCGGGGCCGCTGCGTACGGCGCTGCGTGCCCGGGCCTACTCGGTTGACCAGGACCCGGCCGCGCAGGGCCCGGAAGCTGCGGCGGCCGCGGCGGTAACCCTGTTGTCCCGCGCCGGCCATGCCTGGCGGGGGCGGATTCTCGACGCCAGCGGAGCGTTTCCCGGCCAGTGAGTCCCGGGGAAAGGCGGAGTGAAGAACCCGTCACGATTGCGTTGCGATCTGGTGCCGTTTGTCGCACAACCGTCACATTGATGGCGTAGCGTGTTAATCTAGTGTTAACCGTTATGGCTGCCTTCAGCCAAGCGGTAGGGAACCCCAGATAACTCTCCGACCAGCCACCCGCAGGGCTGTTTGGATGCGCTTTTTTTCCGCCATCGCCAACTCGCATCGAGGCTACCGAAAAATGACCCACCCACTCCGGATGTCCAAGCTTACCCTTGGTCTCGTGGCTGCACTCGCCGCCGCTCCCGCCTTCGCCCAGAGCAGCACCTCCGCCGGCGTCGGCGGCCAGGTGATGTCCGCCGCAGGCCAGCCTGTCGCCGGCGCTGAAGTCACCATCACCCACACCGAGTCGGGCACCGTTTCGCGTGCCACCACCGATGCGGCGGGTCGTTACAATGCGCGCGGCCTGCGCGTGGGTGGTCCGTACACCATCACCATCACCAAGCCCGGTGAAGGCACCAAGACCGAAGAAGGTGTCTACCTGAACCTGAACCAGGTCAACACCGTCAACGCCAACCTCGGCGGTGATCTGGCTGCCACCAACCTGGACGCCGTGAACGTCGTCGCCACCGCTGGCGGCCTGGACCTGTTCAGTGCCAACAAGATGGGCACCGGCACCAACGTGACCCGTGAAACGATGGATGCGCTGCCGTCGGCCAGCCGCAACATCCAGGATTACATCCGTCTGGACCCGCGCATCTCGCAGGTCAGCAAGGCGGACGGCGCGATCTCGGCCGGCGGCCAGAACACCCGTTACAACGCCATCCGCATCGACGGCATCAGCGCCTCCGATCCGTTCGGCCTGGGCTCCAACAACCTGCCGACCGAGCGTCAGCCGGTGTCGATGGACGCCATCCAGGAAATCAACATCGACCTGGCCAACTACGACACCACCATTTCCGGTGGTACCGGTGCGGTGATCAACGCCGTCACCAAGTCGGGTACCAATGAATTCCACGGCACCATCTACGGTTCCTACCGCGACAAGGACATGGTCCGTTCGCGCCTGGAAGGTGACAAGCAGGACTTCAACGGCTTCAAGGACGAGAAGACCTACGGCATGACCTTCGGCGGCCCGATCGTCAAGGACAAGCTGTTCTTCTTCACCAACTATGAAAAGTACGAGCGCGCGGCGGCTGGCGTTTCCCTGAGCGACACGCCGATCGGCCGTGGCACGATCACCCAGCAGCAGATCACCGATGTCCAGAACTTCCTGGGCAAGCTGGGCTATGACCCGGGCAGCCTGTCTGCGCCGAACAGCAAGACCGAGATCGAAGAGTACGCGGTCAAGCTGGACTGGAACATCAACGAGAACCACCGTGCGGCCCTGCGCTACAACAAGATGGAGCAGAACGTCGTTCGCTTCCCGCAGGTCAGCAGCAGCGCCATCTCGCTGAGCAACTTCTGGTACCAGCAGCCGACCGAATACGAAACCTGGATGGGCGAACTGTTCAGTGACTGGTCGGAGAACTTCTCGACCGAGTTCAAGGTCTCGCACAAGGATTACTCGGCCAACCGCGTTCCGCTGGTCGACATGCCGCAGATCCGCATCAAGTCGGGCAATGACTCGCTGTACGTCGGTACCGAGCAGAACACCCACGTCAACATCGTCGAGTCGAAGGAACTGAGCGCTTTCGGTGCCGGTACCTGGTACATCGGTGACCACACCGTCAAGTTCGGCTTCGACTACTCGAAGAACGACCTGATGAACTTCTACGGCCGCAACCTCAACGGCGTGTATGAATTCAACAGCGTCAACGACTTCCTGGCGGGCAAGGCATCGCGTTACCAGCTGCGTGCGCCGCGCGCCGATGGCAGCCGCAGCGACATCCCGGCCGACTTCACCCTGAAGAACACCGGCGTGTTCGTGCAGGACACCTGGGCGATCAACTACAACCTGAACCTGATGTTCGGCGTGCGCATCGACATGCCTGACTTCAGCACCCAGCGCCTGTACAACCCGCGCATCGAGCAGCTGTACGGCTTCAACAACACCAAGCTGGTCGACAAGAACCTGGTGCAGCCGCGCGTTGGCTTCAACTACACCTTCGACAGCGAGCGCCCGACCCAGCTGCGCGGCGGCGTGGGCCTGTTCGGCGGCGCTGCCCCGAACGTGTGGCTGGCAGGTGCCTACCAGAACACCGGCCTGAACTACATCGAGTACGACGAGCGCAGCATCCCGGCCGGTGCCTTCACCCCGGATGGCAACAACCCGTACATCCCGGCCGGTGGCCCGGCTTCGGCCCGTCAGAACGTCGACATCATCGCGCCGGGCACCCGCCTGCCGTCGGTGTGGAAGGCCAACCTGGCATTCGACCATGAGCTGCCGTGGTACGGCATCGTGGCGTCGGCCGAACTGCTGTTCACCAAGGTCAAGGACGGCATCTACTTCGACCGTCTGGACGTGTCGGCTCCGACCGCTACCGGTCAGGACGGCCGTGCGATCTACTGGAACGATGCAGGGCGCAACTCGGCCAACACCCGTATCGACAAGGGTGTGGACTACGGCATCTCCACCGGTACCAAGAACGCGGTTGATCGTTTCAACCGTCCGACCGACATCGGTGACGTGCTGGTCCTGCGCAACACCGACAAGGGTCACGGTACCCAGGCCACCTTCTCGCTGGCCAAGCCGCTGACCGAGAACTGGGGCTGGTCGCTGGGTTACACCTACACCAAGTCGTCCGAGGTCAGCCCGCTGTCCAGCTCGCAGAACACCTCGAACTGGAACAACACGCTGATCTTCAACGCCAACGAGAACGTGGCCTACAACTCGCGTTACGCGATGAAGGACCGCATCACCGGCACCCTGGAGTGGAAGCACAACTTCTTCGGTGACAACGCTACCCGCGTCGGTCTGTTCTACGAAGGCCGTTCGGGCCGTCCGTACAGCTACATCTTCTACAACGACGCGAACGGCGACGGTGCGACCACCAACGACCTGTTCTACGTGCCGAAGGGCCCGGGCGACGTGCTGTTCACCGGCGGCGCCGCGATGGAGAAGGCGTTCTTCGACTGGCTGGCAAAGACCCCGGATCTGGATGCCTACCGTGGCAGCGTGGTCCCGGCGAACTCGCACCGCGCTTCGTGGGTGAACAGCTTCGACGTCCGCATCAGCCAGGAATTCCCGGGCTTCATGAAGGGTCACAAGGGTGAAGTTGCCCTGGACATCATGAATGTCGGCAACCTGCTGAACAAGAAGTGGGGCCTGATCGACGACTACGGCTTCTACTCGACCCGTCGCGTTGCCAACTACGCGGGTATCGATCCGGCCACCGGCAAGTACGTGTACTCGTTCACCGGTTCGACCGACAACGCGCAGGTGCAGGAAAACAACAACGACAAGGGCAACACCGCGGTGTCGCGCTGGTCGATGCAGCTGACCCTGAAGTACAAGTTCTGATCCTTCAGAGCCTGATGATGTAAATGGAAACGGCCGGGGAACGCGCGCCGTTTTCCGTTCAGGCGAAAGTCCTTGCGGGCGGCTCTGCATGGGCGTAGCATCCAGAAATGTGCGCGGCGCCAATGCCGCCGAAGCGGTCCCAGGCAGGTGATCACGGGCAGCACATATCCAACGGTCGGGTTTCCCGGCCGTTTTGCTTTTTAAGGGGGCGGCAGTACAGTCGGAAACCTTGAAGGAAGCGAAAAATTGGATATGACCACGAACGAAAAAGCAGCCCGCGCGCTGCCGGTGCAGGACGCACGGATCTACCCGCGCGGTGGGCTGGATGTGCTGTCGCGGGCCGAAGTGGCGCGCCTGCGCGATGCCTCCGCCGGCGGCATGCACGAGCTGCTGCGCCGCTGCGCGCTGGCCGTACTGACCAGCGGCAGTGCCTCCGACGATCCGCGTGCGGCGCGCGATCTGTATCCCGATTTCGACATCCAGGTGGCGCAGCAGGATCGCGGCGTGCGCATCGACCTGGTCAACGCGCCGGCGATGGCCTTCGTCGATGGCGAGATCATCCGCGGTGTCGCCGAACTGCTGTTCGCGGTGGTGCGCGACCTGGCCTACATGGCCATCGAGATGGGCCCGGCCTATGCGGCCGAGCTGGAGTCGTCCGAAGGCATCACCAACGCGGTGTTCGGGCTGCTGCGCAACGCCCGCATCCTCAACCCGGGTGATCCGAACCTGGTGGTGTGCTGGGGCGGCCACTCGATCTCGCGCGACGAATACCTGTACACCAAGCAGGTGGGCTACGAGCTGGGCCTGCGCGGCCTGGACATCTGCACCGGCTGCGGCCCGGGCGCGATGAAGGGCCCGATGAAGGGCGCCACCATCGCCCACGCCAAGCAGCGCCGTACCGTGACGCGTTACATCGGCCTGACCGAGCCGGGCATCATCGCCGCCGAGTCGCCGAACCCGATCGTCAACCACCTGGTGATCATGCCGGACATCGAGAAGCGCCTGGAGGCCTTCGTCCGCATCGGCCACGGCATCATCGTGTTCGCCGGTGGCGTCGGTACCGCCGAGGAAATCCTGTACCTGCTCGGCATCCTGCTGCGCGAGGAAAACAAGGACCTGCCGTTCCCGCTGATCCTGACCGGCCCGACCGTGGCCGCGCCGTATTTCGAGCAGATTGACCGCTTCATCCGCCTGACCCTGGGCGATGAGGCCGCCGAGCGCTACGAGATCATCATCGGTGACCCGGTGTCGGTGGCGAAGAAGATGGCCAACGGCATCAAGCGCGTGCGCGAACACCGCCTGGCGCAGAAGGATTCGTTCTTCTTCAACTGGTCGATCGAGATTCCGTGGGAGTACCAGCAGCCGTTCTTGCCGACCCACGAGGCGATGGCCGCGCTGGACCTGCACCACGGGCGTGCGCCGCACGCGCTGGCGGCCGACCTGCGGCGGGCGTTCTCGGGCATCGTGGCCGGCAACGTGAAGGAAGACGGCATGCGCCGCATCGAGCAGTTCGGGCCGTTCCAGATCCATGGCGACACCGACATGATGCAGGCCCTGGACGCGCTGCTGCGCGCCTTCGTCGAGCAGCGCCGGATGAAGATCTCCGGCGAATACCAGCCCTGCTACCAGGTGCTGGCCTGAGCCTGCACCGGCGCGATGGGGATCGCGCCGGGCCGGAAAGGGAGGGCGGGTCGTCAAGCCTTTGACGCCCGTCGTCCCGGATTGACCGTTCATCCTGCCGCCGCTTGCCGGTGGCAGGGCGATGGCCCATCGTGGCCATCAATACGCTGGGGAGCGTCCAATGTCTTTGCGCCGGGAAAGCGGCTTCACGTTGATCGAACTGATGGTCACCATTGCCGTGGTGGCGGTCCTGGCCGCGATCGCGTTTCCGAGCTTCCAGGGCACCCTGCGTTCCAGCCGGGTGACCTCGGGCAACAATGAAATCCTGGGCCTGCTCAGCCTGGCCCGCAGCGAGGCGATCCGCAGCAACCGCGGCGGCGGCGTGTGCGGCAGCAGCGATGGCGCCAGCTGCGACGGCAGCTGGTCCGGCGGCATGCTGGCCTTCGCCGATACCAATGGTGATGGCGAGATGTCGTCGGGCGAGACCGTCCTGCGCTTCGTCAATGGCAGTCCGAAGCTGACGGTCAGCGGGCCGTCGGAGGTGATCGCCTTCGACGGCCGCGGGCGCCGCAGGGCCAGCACCGATCAGGAGATCCTGCTGGAGCCGGATGTCTGCAGCAAGGACGCGCTGCACAAGCGCACATTGACGGTGAACGCCTCCGGGCAGATCCGCAGCACCAAGGAAGCCTGCCCATGAAATCCCGTTCCATCCGCGCGCGGCAGGCAGGGGGGTTCACCCTGCTGGAAGTGCTGATCGCCATCATCGTGCTGGCGTTCGGCCTGCTGGGGTTCGCGCTGCTGCAGACCATGAACGTCCGCTTCGTGCAGAGCGCCAACTACCGCACCCAGGCCACCAATCTTGCCTATGACCTGACCGAGCAGATGCGCAGCAACCGCTACCAGGCGGCGTGGTACACCACTGCGTCGTTCGCGGCAGGCAGCAAGACCGCGGAGAAGGCATGCAGTGCCGACACCGGCGACGTCGCCATTTCCGCCAAGGTCGCGCGCTGGCAATGCCAGGTGGTGAAGGCGCTGGGTGATGACGCGGGCGCGGAAGTCACCTACAACGGCGGCAAGGTGAAAGTGGCCGTCAGCTGGGGCGACCAGCGCTGGGATCCGGACCATCCGGACAAGGCCACCACCTTCGCCCTGGATACGGAGCTGTGAGCATGGCCATGAACCGTCGTGCCGCCATGACCGGCCTGTCGCTGGTTGAACTGATGGTCGCGCTGGTGATCAGCCTCGTGCTGATGCTGGGCGTGGTCCAGGTGTTCATCGCCTCGCAGACGGCCTCCCGCCTGTCCGAGGGCGCCTCCCGCGTGCAGGAAAACGCGCGCTTCGCGCTGGATTTCCTGGAGCGCGACATCCGCATGGCCGGACACATGGGATGCGTCAACGACCAGGCCCATGTGGTGAAGAACCAGGGCGACCCGGTGTCACACCTGGGGGCAACCTCGGGCGATGGCAGTCCGCTGGATTTCAGCGTGTCCATCCAGGGCTTCGACGCGCCCGAGACGACGCCGGGCGGGAGTCTGACGCTGGGGGCGGACTGGTCGGCTCCGACCGGTCTGCCTACCGCGATCGAAGGGCTCATCCCGGCACCGGCCGGCGGCAGCGATGTGCTGGTCCTGCGCTTTTTCGCGCCGGAAGGCGTGCCGGTCACGGCCATTTCCGCGGACGGCGGCAACGCGCTGCTGGACATGGACAGCACCCGCGTCGCCCGCCTGACCGGCGGTGGCGTGGGCGATCCGACCCTGTTCGGCATCGCCGACTGCGGCCACGCGGATGTGTTCGCGGGCACGTTGAGCGCCGCACGGGTCACCGCCGCTTCGCTCGACCTGTCGCGCTATGCCGCGCAGCCCACCGGGCAGACAATGCTGTATCGCGCCGAGTCGATGGTCTATTACGTGGGCATCAATCCGGAGACGAAGCAGCCGGGCCTGCGCCGCGCGCGCGCCGACAGTGATGGCGCCTACTCGATCAACGAAGAACTGGTGGAAGGCATCGAAAGCCTGCAGCTGATGTACGGCCTGGACAACACCGCCAACATCGGCCTGGACACGCCACCGGCCGGCAACATCACGCAGTTTGCTGCGGCCGACGGCGTCAGCACCGATGCCGATGCCGCGGGTGCCGCGCAATGGCTGCGCGTGGGGCAGGTGCAGGTGGGGCTGCTGGCACGCAGTCCGTCGCCGTCGTCCTCGACCCGCTCGGCCAATGCGCTGTCTGTGCTCGGCGTGGGCTTTGCCAACGGCGACAAGTCCGACGGTCATTACCGCTCCAGCTATGAAGTGTCGATTGCATTGCGCAATCGCCTGTTCGGAAACTGACCATGACTCCTTTCCCGCGTTCCTTCCGGCCTGTCGCCGCTCCCGCCCGCCAGCGCGGTGCGGTGCTGTATGTGGCCCTGGTGATGCTCATCCTGCTGGCGCTGCTGGGAATTGCCGGCATGCAGGTGGCCGGCATGCAGGAAAAGATGGCGGCCAACTACCGGGCGGCCAACCGCGCTTTCCAGAATTCGGAAGGCGTGGTGCGGGCGGCCGAGCGTTCGGTCGAGCAGATCACCAATCGCGAAAGCGTGAGCGAGGGCAGCCTGCTGCAGGCGGGGGATGTATCGCGTGTCTGCGATGACGGCTTCGATCCGGCCAGCTGGGCGGAGGACCGGCGCGACGAGACGGCGCCGGCCGTCAACGTGCGGCAGATCGACAGCTGCGTGGTCGGCGAATCGTCGCTGGACATGGGCCGGCCGCTGGACGACACCACACCGATCTACCAGATCACCGGGTTCGCTACCGACGATGCCGATGCGAGCTCGTCGTCGGTGGTGATCGACACCGTATTCAAACTCTGAGGACGCAGGCCATGGCTTCGCGCAAATTCCGCTTCATGGCCGCAGGCGGCGCCGCACTGGCGCTGGGGGGAGGCTATTTCATCTACAGCCTGATGGCCGCCCAGGCCCAGGGCACGCTGGCACAGGCGCCGCTGAACATCCAGGTGCAGACGCCGCCAGCGTTCCTGATGGCGCTGGACGATTCCGGTTCGATGCTTTGGGAAGTGCTGAACAATACCCGCGACGGGGTTTACCGCTGGGGCGGCAAGAGCTTCTACACGGGCAGCGAGGCCAACGGCTACGTTGATCGCGGGCTGTTGTACCACTATGTGTTTCCAAGCTACGGTCGGGACTCCAATCTGGCACTTCCGCCGTTGGATGCTTACGGTTTCGCACGCTCTCCGGACATCAATGCCTCCTACTTCGATCCACGCGAAACATACTCTTACTGGAAGACGGGCCTTCCGGAACCCAATGCCGACTTCCCGAAACAGGGCATCGATCCCAAGAGCGCGCCGCTGGATCCTCGGCCGAGCGGCGCCTTCTCTCTGAAGACGGGTACGCTGAACCTGACCGCCGATTCGACGAGTAATGCCATCGTGGTCAATGGCAGCAACGTGGCCTGGCGATTCCAGTTCTACAGCGGCATGGTGCTGCCGTCCGGCACGCGTATCGAACGCGACCGCTGTGGTGATCTGAACCGCAACAACAGCTCGACCGACGGTGGTTTCAGCGTGGTCGGCTCCAAGGCCGTGACCCTCACCGGGAACTGCAGTGCGGCCATGGTGTTCTTCCCGGCCACGTTCTATCTGGTGGATCGGGCTACGTTGCCTGAAGACTATGGCTATACCGCGTCACCGGTCGCGGTGACCAATCCTGTCGGTGGTCGCCCGGGCACCCTGTACAAGTACGAAATCAAGCTCGCCAATTTCGGCAACAATACGGCCAAGTACAACCAGGCCATGGGCAACTTCGCCCGATGGTTCAGCCTGTATCGGACGCGTCGCGAATCGCTGATCGGCGCAGCCACCACTGCGCTGCATGACCAGACCAACCTGCGAGTCGGCTGGTTCCGCATCAACAACCGGCGTAACGTCACGATGTACAACATGACCAATGATGATGAGAAGTCGACGCTTCTCGATGACATCATGAAGGACATGCGGGCCAGTAGCAGTACGCCCAATCGATCGGCCGCCGATTACCTGGGGCAGCAGTTCAAGCGTACCGACGCGAAAGCGCCGGTGCTGCTGTCGTGCCAGAAGAACGCCGGCATGCTGTTTACCGACGGCTACATCAATGAGACCGAAAACAGGACATTGATGAAGGACCTGGTGGCGCCGTACTACGAAAAGTCCTTGGTGGATACCAAGGAGACCAATTCCGTTCCAGTGCCTTCCGAGTGCAAGGGCGCCAATCCAGACCCGGCGCTGGACTGCAAGACGCACCTGCACATGAATTTCTATGGCGTGACCCTGGGTACGCTGGGCAAGGAGTTCGGCGTCAAGTACCTGCCGGATCCGAAACGGCCGTGGGTACTCAGCCCCAATCCCTATGTGAACAAGCCGAGCTTCCCCACGTCGACGCAGGATCTCAAGCCGGAAGCGGTCGATGAGCTGTGGAACGCGGTGTATGACACCCGCGGCGAAATGGTCAATGCCACCCGTCCGGGCGATATCACCGCTGCGATGCGCCGCATCATCAGCAACGTCGCCCAGGGCGCCACGCCGTCCGGCTCGCGTTCGCTGACCGGCGCGCGCATCGGCGTAGGCTCGTTGTCGGTGGAGCCATTCTACGAAGCGACCAACAACGGCACCGACTGGTACGGCAAACTGCACGCCTTCAACCTGAAGGTGGAAGAATCCACCCGCAAGGTCATTTCGGAGGAGGCGTGGGAAGCCTCCGCGCAGATGCCGGCGGCCGATTCACGCCGCATCCGTTTCTGGCGCAACGGCGCGCTGGTGGATTTCTCCGGTGGCAACGTCAGTCTGGCCAATCTGTGCGACAAGTCGGGCTCGCTGTATCCGGGCATGAGGATCTGCTCTGAATCCGAGATCACCACGCTGGCCACCGACTCGGCTACGGCGGTGGCCTATCTGCGAGGTGCTACCGGCAACGAGAAACGCAATGGCGGCAAGCTGCGTGACCGCACCACCGTGCTGGGCGACATCATCACCTCCACGCCGGTGCTGAGCTCACCCCTGGACGACTACGGTTTCCGCCGTCTGCCGGGTGCGATCGGCAGCAGCTACGCCGAGTACATGACCACCAAGCGGGATGATCGTCGTTACATGGTCTATGCCGGTGCCAATGACGGCATGCTGCATGCCTTCGATGGCGGCATGGGCGCGGATGGCGAAATGGACAGTGACGGCGGCAAGGAACTGTTCGCCTACATTCCGTCCACCGCGCTGGGCCATATGGGCAATCTGTTGCTGCCCTACGATCCGACCAATGAGAACACCCAGCGCTTCCAGCATCGCTACTACGTCGATGGCCCGATAACGGTCAGCGACACCTATGGCAGCAATGGCTGGACCACCTCGCTGGTGGGTACTGCCGGCGCGGGTGGTCGCAGCGTGTTCGCACTGGATGTGTCCGATCCGGGCAGCTTCGGGGGCACCGGTTCCCTGCTGTGGGAGATCAGCGATCTGAACTCGGCGCTGGACAGCGAAGTACGGGCCAACATCGGCCACGTGCTGGGCAAGCCGGTGATCGTGCCGATGAAGAACGCAGACGGTTCGGTGAGTTTCCGTGCGATCTTCGGCAATGGTTATGAAAGCAGCAGCGGCAAGGCGGTCCTGTTCGTGGTCGACATGGTGGCCGGCAGCACGCCGACCATCCGCATGATCGAAGCCGTCGAGTCTGGTACCAACCTGCCGGCAGGCAGCAATGGGCTGGGCAACATTGTCGTGGTCGATCGCTGGGGTGGAGCGGGGCAGAACGAACAGGTGCGCGATGGCCTGGCTGATACTGTCTATGCGGCCGACAAGCGCGGCGCGGTCTGGAAGTTCGACCTGCGTAACGATGCTGCACCGACGGTGCCGTTGTTCACCACCGATACGCATGTCGATGCGAGTGATCGCCTGACCTATCGTCAGCCGATCACCGGCGGCATGACCGTGACCACGGGGCCGTCCGGCGGTGTGATGCTGATCTTCGGCACCGGCAGTTTCTCCTACTACGGCGACGAGAACGATTCGGCGCTTCAGGCGCTGTACGGCATCAACGACACCGAGGCCGGCCTGTCGACCGCGACACTGACTTCGGCCAACCTGCGTTCATATGCGGCCGGCATCAGTGACAACCTGCGCACGCTGAGTGCAGGCAGCATTCCCACGGTCAGTCGTGGCTGGACAGTGACGCTCGCCAACAAGGAGCGGGCCGTGGGCAATCCGCGCATCGTCTCCGGCGTGGTGTTCTTCCCGACCTACATTCCTTCTGAGGCCCAGGGCTGTTCGGTGGATGGCTCGAACTGGTTGTTCGGCCTCCAGGCCAGCAGTGGCGAGGCATCGATGTCGCAGGTGCGCTTTGGCGCGCCGGACGGAAAATCGCAGGGCGCAGGGACGGCGGGTGTTGCGCTCAACACCGGCGGCAACGCGCCGGTGAGGGATGTCACCACCTCGGTGGTGCCGCGGCTGGCGCCGCCGGACGCGGGCAAGCCTGGCAGCCCGCCGCCGAAGCCTCCGGGTGATGCCTGCATGATGCAGATTTCGGTGGCTGGCGCGGATCCGATGTACCTGCCGTACCCCTGCGGTCGCCAGTCATGGAGGCAGATCCAGTGATTGACGTTCCTTCTACGCTGGCACCAGGAGTCACCGCAATGCGCACACCGTTCATGGCGGGCCGCCTGGCCCGCGGTTTCAGCCTGATCGAACTGATGATCGTGGTGGCGGTCGTGGCGATCCTTGCTGCGATCGCCTATCCGAACTACAGCGCGCATGTTCTCAAGTCGCGGCGCGCGCAGGCCAAGGCCGATCTGGTGGAGTACGCGCAGCTGGCCGAGCGCTACCACACCATCAACAACACCTATGTGGGCTTCACCTTCCCCGGCGGAGCTGATTCCATCAACTCGCCACGCGAGGGTGGCACCGCGGCCTACACCCTGTCCATGGAGACCGGGCAGTCGACGTTCACGTTCACTGCAGCGGCGGCCAATGCGCAGACCAAGGACAAATGTGGCGACCTGACGCTCAACCAGGCCAACGTGAAGACGTCGCAGGCAACACTGTCCGACTGCTGGTGACGCGAGCAGGAGGCTGCCTGCAGGGCTGCGTGAAAGAGTGTTGCACTCTCTGTTCGAGGTGATTACAATGCGCCTCCCCGCCCGAATAGCTCAGCCGGTTAGAGCACTTGACTGTTAATCAGGGGGTCGTTGGTTCGAGTCCAACTTCGGGCGCCAAGCATTACGCATCAAAGGCTTGCGGTTATCCGCAGGCCTTTTTTGTTGTCAGCAGGGTGGGCCGTCCTGGCTGCGGGTCGAGCGGATTCTGCCGCTGTTGCTGACGATGACCCGGGCGCGTTCCCGGTGGTCCGCGCAGATGCGCAGCGTCAGGTTCGCACCGGGACTGCGGCCATCCGGCTGGAAGTAGATCTGCGGCCGGCCGCTGCTGCTGGCCGCGCTGATCCTGACGCTGGACAGGCCGGACTGGTGCAGCAGGATGGAGTCGGTGGAGGAGGGGGGCTCTCGCCGGCCATCGGTCCTGTACACGATCCAGCCCTGGCTCCAATCGTCGCCGCAGTGGTACCCGTCGGGGCTTGCGCACAGGCCGATCAGCGCACTGCGCATGATGGCCTGGTAGCGCGCGGTGGCCAGACCGGACTGCAGGCTGAGGCGGGTGGATTCCGCCCGTTGATGCAGCATCAGTTCCCGCAGCGCGGGCCAGCCGGCTGCCAGCAGGACAGCAAGGACCGCCACCACCACCAGCAGTTCGAGCAGATGGATGCCGTGCTGCGTGTCGGGACTGGAAGCAGGAAGGAGGCGCATGCATCCAGCCTCGCTGCCGCGCAGGGACTGCGCCATCAGGCAGCGCCGCGCTCGGCTGCCCGGAAACCCCTCAGCCGGCCGTCACTCCTGGCCCCGTATACTCACCCTTCCCGGGAACTGGCAACACCATGAGCGACCGTTTTGAACTCGTCTCGCCGTACTCGCCGGCGGGCGACCAGCCCGATGCCATCGCGAAGCTGACCAGCAACTTCGAAGCGGGCATCGCCAAGCAGACCCTGCTGGGCGTCACCGGCTCGGGCAAGACCTACACCATCGCCAACGTCATCCAGAACGTGCAGAAGCCGACGCTGATCATGGCGCCGAACAAGACGCTGGCGGCGCAGCTGTATGGCGAGTTCAAGGCGTTCTTCCCGCACAACGCGGTGGAGTACTTCGTCAGCTACTACGATTACTACCAGCCGGAAGCCTATGTGCCGTCATCGGACACCTTCATCGAGAAGGACAGTTCGATCAACGAGCACATCGAGCAGATGCGCCTGGCCGCGACCAAGACCCTGTTGTCGCGCCCGGATGCGATCGTGGTGGCGACCGTATCGGCGATCTATGGCCTGGGTGCACCCGAGGATTACCTGTCGCTGCGCCTGATCCTGTCCAAGGGCGAGCGCATCGACCAGCGCGACCTGATCAATCACCTGACCCAGCTGCAGTACACGCGCAACGAGTACGAACTGCAGCGCGGTACGTTCCGCGTGCGCGGCGAAGTGATCGATGTGTTCCCGGCCGAGTCGGACAGCGAGGCGCTGCGCCTGGAGCTGTTCGATGGCGAGGTTGAGAAGATCACCCTGTTCGACCCGCTCACCGGCGAGACGCTGCGCAACATGCAGCGCTTCACCGTGTACCCGAAGACCCATTATGCGACCACCCGCGAGCGAGTGCTGGCGGCGGTGGACACCATCAAGGTCGAGCTGAAGGAGCGGTTGGAGCAGCTGTACGCGGAGAACAAGCTGGTCGAGGCGCAGCGCCTGGCCCAGCGCACCCAGTTCGACATCGAAATGATGGCCGAGGTCGGCTTCTGCAACGGCATCGAGAACTACTCGCGTCACCTCACCGGCAAGAATGCCGGCGAGCCGCCGCCGACCCTGTTCGACTACCTGCCGCCCGACGCACTGCTGGTGATCGACGAATCGCACGTGACCATTCCGCAGATCGGCGCGATGTTCAAGGGCGATCGCTCGCGCAAGGAGACCCTGGTCGAATTCGGCTTCCGGTTGCCCTCTGCGCTGGACAATCGTCCGCTTCGCTTCGAGGAGTGGGAAGAGCGCTGCCCACGTGCGATCTACGTGTCGGCTACGCCCGGTCCCTATGAATATCGTGAAGCGGGTGACGAGATCACCGAGCTGGTGGTGCGCCCGACCGGCCTGATCGACCCGGTGGTGGAGATCCGCCCGGTCGGTACCCAGGTCGATGACCTGATGAGCGAGGCCAACGAGCGCATCAAGGCTGGCGACCGCGTGCTGGTCACCACGCTGACCAAGCGCATGGCGGAGAATCTCACCGAATACCTCACCGAGCATGGCATCCGCGTGCGCTACCTGCATTCGGACGTGGACACGGTCGAGCGCGTGGAGATCATCCGCGACCTGCGCCTGGGCAAGTTCGACGTGCTGGTCGGCATCAACCTGCTGCGCGAAGGCCTGGACATGCCCGAGGTGTCGCTGGTGGCGATCCTCGATGCCGACAAGGAGGGTTTCCTGCGCTCCACCGGCTCGCTGATCCAGACCATCGGCCGAGCGGCGCGCAACGTGCGCGGCAAGGCGATCCTCTATGCGGACAAGATCACCCGTTCGATGCAGGCGGCGATCGACGAGACCGACCGCCGCCGCGCCAAGCAGGTCGAGTACAACGAGGAACACGGCATCGTGCCGCGCTCGGTGGCGCGGCCGATTGTCGACGTGCTGGAAGGCGCCCGTTCCGACGCGGCCGAAAAGGAAGCCAAGAAGGGCAAGGGCAAGAGCCGGGCAGGCGTGGCAGAGGAAGGGGCCGACTACCGGTCGCTCAGCCCGGCCCAGCTGGCCACCCGGCTCAAGGCGCTGGAACAGCAGATGTACCAGCATGCCAAGGACCTGGAGTTCGAGGATGCGGCACGCGTGCGCGACCAGATCCGGCAGCTGAAGGAAGCCAGCCTGGGCTGAACGTGGCAGGGCAGCCGCATCTTCACAAAAGTGTTGCGCTTCACGGCTGGCATCCGTAATATACGCGGCCTGCACCGACGCAATCGCGGAAATGCAGAAGCAAAACGGGCGGTTAGCTCAGCGGTAGAGCACTACCTTGACATGGTAGGGGTCACAGGTTCGAACCCTGTACCGCCCACCACGAAGTCTCTGGAAAGGGGCTGTCGTGAACTGCAAAGCCCGGCCCTGGCGCCGGGTTTTTACGTAGCAAGGCCAGCTTTCGGGCGGCAAGAACAAGATGGGCGGTTAGCTCAGCGGTAGAGCACTACCTTGACATGGTAGGGGTCACAGGTTCGAACCCTGTACCGCCCACCACCTGGCTCCCGGCATGACCGGTGCAGCGGTGGATCACGAGAAAGCCGGCCTTGGGCCGGCTTTTTTCATGTGTGAGGGTTGCCTCGCTGCGTATCAGCGCTGGGCGACCCATTCATCGAGGCTGATCACGCGTTGCAGCTTCCAATGGCCTTCGACGCATTCCCAGACCTGCGCAAAGCGCGCCGACCTGGACCGCCGCTGCTGGCCGTCTGTGGCCAGAGGCTGGTAGCCCACGCGCAGAACGCGGTCCTGGCGCAGCCTGTAGAGCTGCAGGGTCGCCGGATCGCGTGCCGCCGGCGCACCTGCGTGTTCGGCGTCGGCCTGCAGGATCTGGCGGCGTAGTGAGGTATCCCCGGCGTCGGCGTCGCGGCCGAACAATCCAGCGCACAACAGCAGCAGGGCAAGCATCGGCATGGCACGGTGCTCCGGAGAAGGGAGTCCAGCGTGGCACTGCCTCCTGCGCGGTGAAACCGGTATGCGACGAAAGCCGGTAAAGCGCGCTTCAAGCCTGTCCGGGGAGGATGAATCCGGGGCGGGGTGGCCATGATCCCCCTGGCCCTGCCACCGCCGCGGAGCCGGAACAGCGTCGCGGCGGTGGCAACGGGTCAGAGAACCCGGGCTTCGGAACGGATGGGGTTACAACGGATCACAGCACAGTACCTGGCCGGGCTTGCCGGAATTTCCGAACGGACAGCTCGGGTGCGGTTCGCAGCCCGGCGCGTAGCCGGTCTTGGGCGCGACGGCAAAGGCCTGGGTGGCGCCGAAGGCCATGGCCGCGACAACGACGATACCGGCGACGGACGAAAGGACTTTCTTTCCGATCATGTGTATCTCCTTGGTTGGCGTTGTGGTGTTGCAGTTGCCGAAGGCACGTGAGTGCCAGTGGTGGCGCGGGAGCAATGACGAGGTATCGGGGTCTGTCTGGTCAGGGTAGGGCAAGGTCCGGCGCCAACGACGTCATGGCGGCCTGTACGACCTGCTCATCAAGCTGGCCGACATGCTTGTAGGCCACGCTGCCATCGTTACCCAGCACGATCAGCATCGGCGTGACCGTTGCGCGATAGCGCTTCGATGCATCGCCTCCGCTGTCGATGGCGATCGGGAAGCGCAGATCGTGCGTGCCGGCGTAGCCGGCCAGTTCGTCGTAGGGAGGAAGGCCCACGCCGATCAGCTCACTGGCGCCCCGTGCAGCGGCAATCTTCCGCACATGTGGCATCGAGGCCAGGCAGTAGCGGCAGGCCGTGGAGAAGAAATAGAGGATCTGCGGGGTGGCGCGTGGGCCACCAATCTGCACGCGGGCCTGCTGCGTGGTCGCCAGTGCAAGCGGGGCGGCGAGGCTGCCAAGTGCCAGGCCGTGTGTTTCAAGCCGCATGTCCTGCAGCTGCGAGGCCATCTGTTGGTTGATCTGCCGCAGCTGGCGGTTCTGCCATCCCAGCGCGACGATCAGCGCCGACAGCAACAGGGCCACAACGGGGAACAGGACGCGCTTGATCATCGATCATCCTTGAACGCAGCGTTGGCCCGAACATACCGGAACTGGCGCACGGGATGTTAAGTCGATGTTCGCCACGCGCGCACGGGAGCCGCGCCTGTACTAGAGTGGCATCCGCGCAGGCATGCGCGCCTGCCTTCCCTCATTACCAGAAGGATTTCCCGATGAGCGATCATGTCCCGGTGTCCCGGCCCAATCCAGTGCTTGAACTGCTGTTCGGCGGCAACATGCTGGAGGGCACGTTCAAGGCGGTGGTCTGGGTGGCCCTGCTGGCTGCGGTCCTGGCCTGGACCACCTTCCGCTGAGTCCTTGCGCGGCGCTGCAGCACCGGCTGCAGGCGCCGTTGCTACCCTGCGCTCAGGCGTTGAAGGCCTGGCGCAGGCTGCGCAGGGTCGCCTGGCGCTGTTCCTTCGCGATGGCCTCACCCATTTCCAGTTCCTGCAGGCGCAGCCCGACCAGGGTCATCGACAGCGCGTAGCCGCGCGCCGCATCGGCAACGCGCGAAAGTCCCAGGGCGCGCCGCGCCAGCGCGTTCACGTGTTCCAGGTCGGGCATCAGTCCCAGGTAGGCGCGCTCGGCGCTTTCCAGGTCGGGAGCACGCAGGATCGCGTGCGCTTCTGCAGCAGGGGAGACGGAGGCCATGGGGGGTCCTTGTCCGTAGCAGGCGCTCGATCAGAACGAGCGCATCAGGGAAACGAAGGCCGACGTCTGTGTACCACGTCGTGCCATCGGGCTGTCCTTCACCGCATCGCCGAACCACTGGTTGGCGACCACGCCTGTTGCACGCCACTTGGTGCCCAGCGGCGTGCTGACCGCGATCTGCAGGCTCGGTGATGTCGTGCTGCCCGGGCGATAGGCTGCCAAGCCCGAGCGCAGTGCTTCCTCGTCGCTGATGCCGTAGTAGTAGTCCAGCAGGCGTGCGCTGGAGTGCACCACGCCCACCCGTGGCACCCAGGTGAAGCGGCCGGCCTGGATCGGATAGCTGTAATGCAGGCGCGATTCGAAACCACCGCCATGCCCGGTGATCTCACGCATCACACCGGCCTCGACAATGCCCCAGTCGGCGCTGTATTCACCGTTGATTCCTGCCATGGCCGACATCTGCCGGCTGTGCAGGCGGCGCAGCTGCGGATCATTCACGTCGTCGGTCTTGAAGCGCAGCGTGTACGGCGTCAGTGCTGCCGACAGCCGCAGGCCCTGGCCCTTGTACAGATACATGCCCAGCGAGCCGGGGCTGGCGAAGAAGCGCTGGCCCTGCCAGGAAATCGCCGGTACGACCAGCGGTTTGACGTCGTAGTGCGCATACGCGCCGGACGTCGCACCCGCGGTGATGCCAGCCTGCACGCCCGGGCTGCGGTCGGCGGCTTGCGTGATCAACGGCAGGCCGATGGCAGCGGAGAACAGCAGGGGGCGCAGCAGGGGGCGCAGCAGGGTCGGGGACAGCGACGGCATCGATCAGCCACTTTGCGGGGGATGGCTGTGCATGGTGCGGGCCCAACATTGTCAGAACATTGCGCCTGGGCAATCGGCACGCAATGACGCCCAAAGCAGGCGCCAGGCACTATGATCGGCACCGTTTCCGGCAGCCGAGTCCCTGATGCGCATCCTTCTGGTCGAAGACGATCCTGATCTGTCCCGTGCCCTGCAATCGGGCCTGGAGCGGCAGGGCGTGGTGGCCGACGTGGTCGGCAGCCTGGCCGAGGCGGCCATCGCGCTGCGCGATCCGGTGCACCAGTTGATGCTGCTGGACCGCCAGCTTCCCGATGGTGACGGCGCCGGTTTTGTCGCCACTGCGCGGTCACTGCGCCCGAACCTGGCGGTGATCATGCTGACGGCCAAGGGCACGTTGTCGGACAAGGTCGAAGGGCTGGACGTCGGTGCCGATGACTACCTGGTCAAGCCGGTGGCGATCGAGGAACTGATGGCGCGCATCCGCGCGGTGTCGCGGCGGCCGTCTGCGATGGTGACGCCGAGCCTGCGGCTGGGACGGCTCGAGTTCGATTTCGAATCGCTGCAGGCACAGGTGGAAGGCCAGCCGCTGCCGCTGCCGCGCCGGCAGGTGCTGGTGTTGCAGGCGTTGGCGATGCGGCAGGGGCGCACGGTTACCCGCAGCGCACTGGAAGCGGCGGTTTACGGCTTCGATGATGAGATCCAGTCCAATGCACTCGACGCGCACATCTCCAAGCTGCGCAAGGCGCTTCAGCAGGCCGGGGCGGGCGTGGAGATCCACGTGATCCGGGGCGTCGGCTACCTGCTGGCGGAGGCCTGAGATGGCGCGCCCGATCCGTTCCATCACGCTCGGCCTGGCCTGGCGGCTGTTCCTGGCGCAGGCATTCACCGTGCTGTTCGCGGTGGTCGCGCTGATCCTGACCTGGGGTGACAAGGACTCCTGGGGCATGGACATGTTCATGGCCGAGGCGGTGGCCAAGGCCGTGCACAGTGAGGGCGGCAGGTTGGTGCTGGACGAGGCGCGCTGGCGCAGGCTGGACGCGGATGCGGGAGGCAATCTCTGGTTCGCGGCGGTCGATGACAAGGGCATCTGGCTGGAACGCGGCACGATTCCGGCCATCCACGCGCCGTTGCTGGCACGGTTGCCGGCGTTGGGTGCCACCGAACTCGGTTCGCTGGTGCCGCCCTACCTGGATGTGGCAAGGGTGATGATCCGCAACGAGGATGGTCGGCGCATCACGGTGATGGTGGGGGGCGCACCGAAGGGTGGGCTGCTGGATGGCGCACTGATGGTGTTGCGCCTGATTGGCTTGTGGTTCTTCCTGCCGCTGATCGTGGTCACGTTGCTGGTGATGCCGACGGTGATCCACCGCGCGATGCGCGGTGTGCGGCGTTCCGCGCAGCAGGCCAAGGAGCTGGATATCGGCCAGCCGGGCGCGCGGCTGGATGCGCAGCTGGTGTCGACCGAGGTTGCGCCGCTGGTGGAAGCGTTCAACGATGCGATCGACAAGGTGCAGCAGGGCTACGCGGCGCGCGACAAGTTCCTCGCCGATGCCGCACACGAGCTGCGCGTGCCGATCGCGGTGGTGCAGGCGCGCCTGTCACAGCTGCCGCAGGGCGAACTCAAGTCGCAGCTGCTCACCGACGTTGCCCGCCTCGGCAACGTGGCCGAGCATCTGCTCGACCTGCAGCGGCTTGACCGAAATGTCGGTGCGCTGCAACGGCTGGACCTGGCGCTGCTGGTGCGCGAAGCCGCTGCCGAGCTGGCGCCGCTGGTGGTAGGGGCGGGCTATGGCTTCGAGGTGGATGCTCCGGACGCGCCGGTGTGGATCCACGGCGACAGCCTGGCGCTGGGGCGGGTGATCGCCAACCTGGTGCACAACGCCATCGTTCACGGTGGCGGGCGCGGCACCATCTGCGTGCGCCTGGATGAGCGCGGCCTGCTGGAGGTCAGCGATCAGGGTGCCGGCATTCCGGTCAATGATCGCGAGGCGATCTTCGAGCCGTTCCACCGGCTGCGCGCGGCTGGCAGTGGCAGTGGGTTGGGCCTGCATCTGGTGAAGGAGATCGTGCAGCACCACGGCGGCTCGGTCAGTGTCGGCGAAGCGACCGGCGGCGGCGCCAGCTTCCGGGTCAATTTCCATCGCGGCACCGTTCGGCGCTGACAGCCGCGCGGGGCGTTGCCCGATAGGCAAGCCGTCGTGGCCGATTGCAGGCTGCACGGATGGTTTCCGAACGATCCGCTCCCCCCCTGTTCGGTGGGGGCAGTGCCGCAGGGCTGGTGCTGGGCGCGCTGGCCTGCATGCAGCTGCCGGTGCTGCTGCCACTGTGGCTGTGTGCGCCGTTGGCGGTTACCGCTGTTGCCGGCTGGTTGGCGCGCTGGCGGGGCCGGGGCTGGGCGATGGCCGTGTTCGGGCTGGCATGGGCGACGCTGCACGGGCATTGGGCGCTGCACCGGCAGATGCCTCCCGCTGCGCCGGCGCAGGACGTGCGGGTGCTGGGACGCGTCGTCGACCTTCCACACAGCGGGCCGGATTACACACGTTTCCTGCTGCACGTGGACGAGGCCGGGGCGCTCCCATCGCTGCGCGGCACGCGCCTGCAGGTCACCTGGAACGATCCGTGGCGCGGGCCTGCAAGCGCTGGCGGCGGGGGAGGGCGCCATGCGGTTCGCGCCGGGGCGCATTGGGAATTGTCACTGCGCCTGCGGGCGCCGCGTTCACGGATCAATCCGGGTGGCTTCGATGCCGAGCGGCATGCGTTGCAGCGGGGCATTTCCGGCAATGGCACGGTTCGTGATCCGGCAAGCGCTCGTGAGCGGCTGCCCGCACGGGGCCTGCAGGCCTGGCGTGAACGCAGCAGCGCCGCGATTGCCACGCAGGTGGCGCATCCGGCTGCACGGTTCGTGCAGGCGCTGGCACTGGGCGACACCCGTGGCGTGTCCGATGCCGACTGGGAGCACCTGCGCGCGCTGGGCCTGACCCATCTGGTCGCCATTTCCGGATTCCACGTGGGCGTGGTGGCTGGATTCGGTGCGCTGTTGTGCCGCGTGTCGTGGTGGTTGTGCCCGGCGCTGGGGCGGGTCCGGCCACGGCCGCAGGCCGCCGCGTGGGGCGCCGCGCTGGCCGCGGCCACCTATGCCGTTGCGGCCGGCGGCGCGCTGCCGACCGTGCGCGCGGCACTGATGATCGGCCTGGTTGCATTGGCCCGGGCCGGACGCCGCCCGGTTGCTGCGGGGCAGGGGTTGGCGTTGGCTGCGATGGTGATGCTGCTGCCGGCGCCGATGTCGGTCCTGTCGGCGGGGTTCTGGCTGAGCTTTGGCGGGGTGCTGTGGCTGTTGTGGTGCCTGCCGCGCACCGGGCGGGAAGGCCTCGGCGGTGGAGTGCGCGGCTTCCTGGCGGCGCAGGGGGTGGCCAGCCTGGGCCTGCTGCCCCTGTGCGTGGCCTTGTTCGGCGGTACCGCGCGGTTGGGGCCGCTGGTCAACCTGCCGATCATCCCGTGGTGGACGCTGCTGGTGGTGCCGCTGTCGCTGTTGGGGACCGCTCTTCACACCCTGCACGACGGCGCGGGCGGATGGGCGTGGCGTGCCGCCGCCGGGTTGTTCGAGCTCAGCTGGCAGGCCCTGCAGCCCCTGGCGCTGCATCCGCGGGCGATGTGGTGGCTGGCCGAAGCGCCCGTCTGGGCGGTGCCGGCGGCATTGCTGGGGGTGTTCTGGTGGCTGCTGCCGCGCGGGGCAGGCGGTGCACTCAGCGGTCTGTTGCTGTGCCTGCCGCTGCTGTGGCCGGCGCGCGAGGCGCCCGCAGAGGGCGAGCTGGAGCTGCTGGTGCACGATGTCGGCCAGGGTGCGGCGGTGCTGGTGCGCACGGCGCAGCACGCGCTCTGGTACGACGTCGGGCCGCCGAACGGCGGCGACGGCAATGAACGGATCCTGGTCCCGGCCCTGCGCGCGCTGGGCCAGGGGCCTCCCCAGCAGGTGATGCTCAGCCATGACCATCTGGATCACATCGGCAACCTGCCCAGCCTGCGGCGGCAACTGCCCGGGCTGCAGGCGCTGGCCCCGCCCGGCAGTGCGATTGCCGGGGACCTGCCGTGCCAGCAGGGAATGCGCTGGCAGTGGGACGGTGTTGATTTCCAGGTACTGCACCCGGCGCCCGGCAGCCGCCAGGCCGGCAACGAAGACAGCTGCGTGCTGCGCATCGCCAGCCGTCATGGCGTTGTTCTGCTGCCCGGTGACATCGGCCGGTCGACGGAACAGCGACTGCTGCAGGCGACACCAGCGGCGTTGAAGGCCGACGTGGTGCTGGTGCCGCACCATGGCAGCGGCGGCAGCTCCAGCGCGGGATGGGTGGCGGCGGTGGCACCGCGGCTGGCGCTGGTTTCGGCCGGGCACCAGAACCGCTTCGGCCACCCGCGCCGGGAGGTGGTCCAGCGCTGGCAGGCGCAGGGAGCCGAGGTGCTGGCGACCGCCGACGCCGGGGCGATCCTCGTATGGCTTGGCGCGCAAGGGCTGCAGCTGCGTGAACAGCGTGTCCACGCATCCCGTTGGTGGGATGCCGCTGGGCGGGCGCGGTCGGCTGCTATCCTATCGTCGATCGAACAAGCGGCCGTTGGGCCGGAGGGTTGAAACGTGTGGGAACTGGTCAAGGCCGGTGGCTGGCCGATGGTGCCGCTGCTGCTGTTGGGCGTACTGGCTTTGGCGATCATCCTGGAGCGTTTCTGGTCCCTGCGGCGGACGGAAGTGCTGCCGCCCGGCCTCGGCCAGGAAGTGCGCAACTGGGCCGCGCGCGGCAAGCTTGATCCGGCCCATCTGCAGACCCTGCGTGCCAACTCGCCGCTGGGCGCGCTGCTGGCCGCCGCGCTGGAAGCGCGCAATCGCCCGCGTGACCAGATCCGCGAGCGCATCGAGGACACCGGCCGCCACCTTGTGCACCGCATGGAACGTTTCCTCAACGCACTGGGCACCATCGCCTCGGCGGGCCCGTTGCTGGGCCTGCTCGGCACGGTGATCGGCATGATCCAGATGTTCCTGGGCATCCTCGACCACGGCGTGGGCGACGTGAACCAGCTGGCCGGTGGTATCGGCAAGGCTCTGGTCTGCACCGCCACCGGCATGATCGTGGCGATCCCGGCATTGATGTTCCATCGCTACTTCAAGGGCCGCATCCATGGTTACGTGGTGGAGATGGAGCAGGAAGCCAGCGCATTGCTGGATACGCTCGACGGTCGCCCCGGGGTGATGAACCCGGCCGCAGCGGTGCGTTCATCCAACGCTGCCACGGCGAAGGCCTGATCGATGCGTATCGGCAACGACCGGTCACAGGATGAGCCGCATATCGACCTGGTGCCGCTGATCGACGTCATCCTGGTGCTGATCATCTTCTTCGTGGTCACCACCACGTTCGACGCGCGTTCGACGCTGCAGGTGCAGCTGCCGACCGCCAGCCAGCAGCAGACCAACGAGCCGCCGCGCTCGCTCAGCGTGCTGATCAACGCCGAGGGCCGCTATTTCATCAATGACCAGGAAGTGCTGCGCAGCGACGTCGAGTCGGTCAAGCAGACCATTGCCGCCGTGGCGGGCAGTGATCGCGAGCAGACCGTGCTGCTGCGCGCCGATGCACGCACTCCCTACCAGGCCGTGGTGACCGCGCAGGATGCGCTGGGCCAGCTCGGCTTCCGACGTATTGCCATTGCAACAGCACCCGAGGTGCGTCCATGAGTTCCAAACACGCGCCGGTGTGGCCGATCTACAAGCGTCTGCTGGGATATACCCGTGCCTACTGGATGCTGATGGTCGCCGCTGTCATCGCCATGGCGGTGGAGTCGGTGGCCGGCTACTTCTTCACCAAGCTGATGGAGCCCCTGGTCAACCGCGGCTTCGTCAATCCCGAGCCAAGGATGGCGGTGATCCTGCCGCTGACCATCCTCGGCCTGTTCCTGATGCGCAGTGCCGCTACCTGGGTCAGCGACTACGCACTGGCCAAGACCGGCCGCAGCGTGGTGCGCGACCTGCGTGAGCAGGTACTGGCCAAGTACCTGCACCTGCCGTCATCGCACTTCGATACCGAATCGACCCCGGTGATGGTCAGCCGCCTGAATTTCGACACCGAGCAGGTCACCCAGGCCAGCGCCGATGCACTCAAGACCGTGGTCGCCGATACCCTCACCATCATCGCGATGCTCGCGGTGATGCTGCAGATGAGCGTCAAGGTCACCGTGGCGATGCTGGTGGTGGTGCCGATGATCGGCGTGATCGTGTCCTACGTCGGCAAGCGCTACCGGCGTATCAGCCGCGGCATCCAGGACGGCATGGGCACGATGGCGCAGACCGCCGAGCAGTCGCTGGCCGCGCAGCAGGAAGTGAAGGTGCACGGCACCCAGCAGCATGAGATGTCGCGTTACTCGCGCCTGGCCAACCGCATGCTGGCACTGAACATGAAGGTGGAAATCACCCGTGCCGGCGCGTCCAGCGTGGTCCAGTTCCTGGCCGCGCTGGCACTGGCGGTGATCGTCTGGGTGTCGACCCGCGAAGCGCTTGCCGGCCGTCTGAATGCCGGCCAGTTCATGGGGCTGATGATCTCGATGACCGCGATCATTCCCTCGCTGCGCCGCCTGACCAGCGTGCAGTCCTCGATCTCGCGTGGCGTGTCCGCTGCCGAGCGCCTGTTCGGCATCCTCGACATGCCGGTCGAGCGCGACGAAGGCCGCAACACGGTGCAGCGCGTGCAGGGTGAACTGGCGTTCGAGCACGTCATGCTGCGCTACCGCGCCGACAGTGGCATCGCGCTGGATGACATCAGCTTCGTTGCCAAGCCGGGCACGGTGACCGCCATCGTTGGCCGATCCGGCAGCGGCAAGACCAGCCTGATCCGGCTGGTACCGCGCTTCTACGAACCCAGTGGCGGGCGCATCACCCTCGACGGCGTGGCGCTGGACGACTATCCGCTGGCCGATCTGCGCCGCCAGGTGGCGATGGTCGGTCAGAAGGTCATGCTGTTCGACGACACCATCGGCGCCAACATCGCCTATGGCATGGAGGCAACCGACGATCAGATCCGCGCGGCCGCCGAAGCGGCCAATGCGTGGGAATTCATCGCGCGCTTGCCGCAGCAGCTGCAGACCCCGGTCGGCGAGAACGGCGCGCTGCTGTCCGGTGGCCAGCGCCAGCGCCTGGCGATCGCGCGCGCGATCCTGCGTGATGCCCCGATCCTGATCCTCGATGAAGCCACCGCTGCGCTCGACAACGAATCCGAGCGGCTGGTGCAGGACGCATTGCAGCGCCTGATGCCCGAGCGCACCACGCTGGTCATCGCGCACCGCCTGTCGACCATCGAGCATGCCGACCAGGTGCTGGTGATGGACCACGGTCGCATCGTTGAACGTGGCACCCACAAGGAGCTGCTGGGCATGGGCGGCCTGTACCAGCATCTGCACAGCATGCAGTTCCGCGAAAGGCAGGACTGATGGCTGGCAAGGGTACCCAGACCCCGCCCTACTGGTATGACGGCAGCCCGGTTCCCTGGGCGATGCGCCTGCTGGCGCCGCTGTACTCCGGTGTGACCGCGCTGCGCCGGCGTGCCTATCGGCGCGGCTGGCGCAAGCACTACACGCTGCCGGTGCCGGTCATCGTGGTGGGCAACATCACTGCGGGAGGGACCGGCAAGACGCCGTTGACGATCGCCCTGGTCGAGCGACTGCGCGCCGCCGGCTGGAAGCCGGGCGTGGCCAGCCGTGGCTATGGCCGCGAGGATGCCGACAAGCCGCTGTGGGTGCAGGCCGACACGCCGACCGCCAAGGGCGGTGACGAACCGGTGCTGATCGCGTGGAAGACCGGCGTGCCGGTGCGCGTGGACCGTGACCGCGTTGCCGCTGGCAAGGCGCTGATCGAGGCAGGATGCGATGTGATCGTCTGCGACGATGGCCTGCAGCATTATCGTCTGGCACGCGACATCGAGATTGAAGTGGTCGATGCCCAGCGCCGCTACGGCAATGGCCGGATGATTCCGGCCGGGCCGCTGCGTGAGCCGGTCAGCCGCGCTACCGAGTGCGACTTCCGTGTGGTCAACCTCGGCCAGGCCGATGAGGACGCCGCCGCCCAGGCCTGTGGATTCGGCCAGTGGCCGATGGCCCTGCACATCGACAGTGCGCAGCCGCTGGCCGGTGGCCGTGCGCGCCCGCTGTCGTATTTCAAGGGCCAGCGTGTGCACGCGGTGGCCGGCATCGCCCATCCGCAGCGCTTCTTCGACATGCTGCGCGCGCGGGGCATCGGCGTGGTGCCGCATGCCTTCGCCGACCATCAGGCGTATCAGCCGCAGGACCTGTCCTTCGGCAGCCAGCTGCCGGTGCTGATGACCGAGAAGGACGCGGTGAAGTGCCGTCAGTTCGGCAACGACTGGCATTACGCCGTCCCGCTGCGCGCCGAGCTGCCTGCTGCGTTCTGGGTGGCGCTGACCGACCGCCTGGACAAGCTGAGACCGAACTGAGTGGCGCGGCGGCGCTTGCATTCACCCGTCGCCGGCCGCATTCCTGTTGCAACAAGCCTGCCGAGTACCGCCCGCATGACCGAATTCGTCGTCGCCATCCCGGCCCGCTATGCCGCATCGCGGCTGCCGGGCAAGCCGCTGCGCCTGCTGGGCGGTGAGCCGCTGGTCCTGCACGTGGCGCGCCGCGCGCTGCAGGCGGGCGCTGGCGAGGTCTGGGTCGCCACCGACGACCAGCGCATTGCCGACACGCTGTCCGGGCTGGCCGAAGTGAAGGTGGCGATGACCGCGACGTCGCACGCGTCCGGCACCGACCGCCTGGCCGAGTGCGCGCGTATTGCCGGGTGGGCGAACGACACCGTGGTGGTGAACCTGCAGGGCGATGAACCTTTCGCGCCTGCGGCCGGCATCCGGGCAGTGGCCGACGCGCTGGTCGACGGCAATGCGCCGATGTCGACCCTGGCCACCTCCGTCGAGGACGCGCACACCCTGTTCGACCCGAACGTGGTCAAGCTGGTGCGCAACGTGCGCAACGAGGCGATGTACTTCAGCCGTGCGCCGATCGCCTGGCACCGCGATGGCTTCGCCCGCGGCCGCGACACCCTGCCGGACGGCCATGCCTGGCTGCGCCATATCGGCATCTATGGCTATCGCGCCGGCTTCCTGCAGCAGTTCGCGGCGATGCCGCCGGGCCAGCTGGAGCAGGTCGAATCGCTGGAACAGCTGAGGGTGCTGGAGGCCGGCTATCCGATCAGCGTGGCGATCTCGCCGGAACCGTTCCCGCCGGGCATCGATACCCCCGAGGACCTCGAGCGCGCCGAAGCGCTGCTGCAGGCGATGGCCGCGCGATGAGACTGCTGGTCGTCTGCCTCGGCAACATCTGCCGTTCGCCGATGGCCGAAGGTGCGCTGCGCGCACGCCTGGACGCCTCGCTGCTGGCCGGCCAGGTGCAGGTCGACTCGGCCGGTACGGGTGACTGGCACGTCGGTGAGCCGCCGGATCGGCGCGCGATCGCCTGTGCGGCCGGGCACGGCGTGGACATTGGTGGCCTGCGTGCACGCCAGCTGCGGGCCGTGGATTTCGACCGCTTCGACTGGGTCCTGTGCGCCGACGAAGCCAATATGCGTGATGCCGCTCGGCTGGCGACGCCCGCCCAGCGCGAGCGGCTGGCGCTGTACCTGCCGTGGTCGGGCGGGAAGGGGCGAGTCGCGATCCCGGATCCCTACACCGGTAGCAACGATCACTTCGAACAGGTCTGGACGCTGGTCGACACTGCGGCAGAACGTGCCGTGGCACGACTGTTGCATGACGCCGACTCCGGCATAATCGGGCCATGAACGTCCAGCCCGTCCCGGACCTGCCCGAGTTCGCCACCTGGCTCAACGCCACCCCCTGCACCCTGACCGAACTGCGCGGTCGGCCGGTGGCGCTGTTGTTCGTCAACGCCGCCTCCGCCTGGAGCGCGCAGCGGCTGGCCGAGTTCGGCCAGTGGCTGTCACGCCACCCGGGCAAGTTGCAGCCGCTGGTGCTGCAGGTGCCGCGCTTTGATTTCGAGCGCGACCCGGGGGCCGCTTTGAAGCTGCTGCGCCGGCAGGGCCTGACGATGCCGCTGCTGCTGGATGCCGACTGGGATGGCTGGCGTCGCTTCGGCATCAACGCCTGGCCAACGATGGTGCTGCTGGACGCGCAGGGCCGCGAGCAGCAACGGCTGGTCGGGCAGGGCGCGCCCGGTGAGCTTGAGCGTGCCTTGAACGCGCTGTGCCAGGGCGCCCCTTCGGCGCCGCCGCGGGGAGGCAGCGAACTGCATCCGGAGCCGCGCCAGGCCCTGCGTTTTCCGTTGGGGTTGGCTGTCAGCACCGAACGCCTGTACATCGCCGACAGCGGCCATCACCGCATCCTCGAATGCAGCCATGGTGGCCGCATCCTGCGCCAGTTCGGGCTGGGCACCGCCGATTTCATGGATGGCAACCTTGCCGAGGCGGCGTTCCATCGCCCGCAGGCGTTGGTCCTTGAACGCGACGCGCTGTACGTGGCCGACACCGGCAACCATGCGGTGCGACGCATCAACCTGCTGACCGGCATCGTCGACACGCTGTGCGGCAACGGCCGCCCCGGCGCGCCGGTAGAGGGCCCGGTTGCGCAGGCGCGGCAGGTATCGCTGGACCATCCGATCGGCCTGGCCATCGCCGACAACCAGCTGCATATCGCCATGGCCGGCGACAACCGCATCTGGAGCTATCACCTGGGCCAGCGCAGCCTGCAGTGGCGCGCCGGCAGCGGTGCCATCGACGAGCGCGACGGCAGTGGCCACCTGGCCGCCTTCGCCCAGCCCAGCGCGCTGGCCGTAGTGCAGCAGGTGCTGTACGTGGCCGACGCGCTGGGTTCCTCGATCCGTGCGCTGCAGCTGCGCGGCGATCTGGTGCAGACGCTGGTCGGGCAGGGGCCCTGGCGCTTCGGCAATGAGGATGGCCCGCGCGCGCAGGCCCGCCTGCAGTTCCCGCAGGCGATCGCCTTGAGTCCGGACGCTCCATTGCTGTGGATCGCCGATTCCGGCAACGGCCGCCTGCGCACGCTTCGCCTGGGCGGTGGAGAACTCACCACCCAGCCGCTGCCGCGTCGCCTGCAGGGCCCGGCCGGGCTGGCCGTGGGCGCAGGCGCGGTGTGGATCGCCGAGACCGACGCCCACGCCGTGCTGCGCCTGGACCCTGAAAGTGGCGTGCTCAGCGAAGTACCGATCAGCGAATGACCGACGTTCCCGCCCCGGCCTTCGACGGCAAGGCCTTTGCGGCCCATCTCAGCACCGCGCCCGGCGTGTACCGCATGTACGCGGCCGACGACACCTTGCTGTACGTGGGCAAGGCGCGTGCACTGCGCAACCGCGTCGGCAGCTATTTCAACGGCAGCCCGAAGAACGCGCGGATCATGTCGATGATCTCGCAGATCGCGCGCATGGACGTTACCGTCACGCGCTCGGAAGCCGAGGCGCTTCTGCTGGAAAACCAGCTGATCAAGTCGTTGTCGCCGCGCTACAACGTCTCGTTGCGCGACGACAAGACCTATCCCCATGTGCTGCTGACCCGCGAGGACTGGCCGCGCATCGCGCTGCATCGCGGTCCACGTGCCATTCCCGGCCGCTATTTCGGGCCCTATCCGGGCGTCACCGCAGTGCGCGAGACGCTGAACCTGATGCACAAGCTGTTCAAGCTGCGCAGCTGCGAGGACAGCGTGTTCCGCAACCGTTCGCGGCCGTGCCTGCAGTACCAGATCGGCCGTTGCAGCGCGCCCTGCGTCGAACTGGTGGCGCCAGCCGAATATGCCGAGTCGGTGCGTCGTGCCGCGCTGTTCCTGGAAGGCAAGAGCGACGAGCTGACCCGCGAGCTGGGCGAGCAGATGCAGGCGGCCAGCGAGGCGTTGGAATTCGAGCAGGCCGCGCGCCTGCGCGATCTGATTTCCTCGCTGCGCAGCATGCAGACCCGTCAGTACGTGGATGGCCGCGCCGCCGACCTGGACGTGCTGGCGGTGGCCATGCAGGGCTCGCAGGCCTGTGTGCTGCTGCTGGCGTTCCGTGATGGGCGCAACCTGGGCACCCGTCCGTTCTTCCCGCGCACCAATGGCGAGGAAAGCCCGGAAGAAGTCCTGGCTGCGTTCGTCTCGCAGTACTACATCGAATTCGAGCCGCCGCGCGAGATCCTGCTGGACCGCGAGATTCCCGATGCCGACCTGCTGGTCGCCGCGCTGTCGGCCTCGGCCGAACGCAAGGTGCAGCTGAAGTGGAACGTGCGTGGCGAGCGTGCCGGTTATGTGGAACTGGCCAGCCGCAACGCGCAGCTGACCCTGGCCACCGAACTCAACAGCCGCAACGCACAGCACGCACGCAGCGATGCGCTGCGCGACATGCTGGGCCTGGCCGAGCCGGTCAAGCGGGTGGAGTGCTTCGACATCAGCCATACCCTCGGCGAAGCCACCGTGGCCTCCTGCGTGGTGTTCGACGCCGCTGGCCCGGTGCGCGCGCAGTACCGCCGCTTCAACATCAGCGGTATCGAGCCGGGCGATGACTACGCCGCCATGCGCCAGGCCATCGACCGCCGCTTCCGCCGTGCCGTGGAAGAGCAGGGCGTGCTGCCGGACGTGCTGCTGATTGACGGTGGCGCCGGCCAGTTGGCACAGGCGCAGGCGGCGCTGGCCGACCTCGGCGTGGAAGGCGTGCTGCTGGTGGGTGTGGCCAAGGGCGTGGAACGCCGCGCCGGCCACGAAGCGCTGGTGATGCCGGATGGCCGCGAACTGCGCCCTGGCGCGGCCAATCCGGCGCTGCAGTTCATCCAGCAGGTGCGCGACGAGGCGCACCGCTTCGCCATCACCGGCCACCGCGGCCGCCGGCAGAAGGCGCGGATGACCAGCAAGCTGGAGGACATCCCCGGTATCGGGCCGCGCCGCCGTGCCAGCCTGCTCAAGCATTTCGGTGGCCTTGTGGGCCTGAAAGCCGCTGGCGAAGCGGAAATCGCCAAGGTGGAAGGCATCAATGACGCCCTCGCGGCACGTATCTACGCTAACCTGCACGGGTTGGCCACGCCCGATGCGGCCGAGTAGAGAGAGAAGCACGCACGCCATGAAGTTGACCCTCCCCACCTGGCTGACGTTGTTGCGGATCGTGATGATCCCGGTGCTGGTGCTGGTGTTCTACCTGCCCTACACCTGGACCAACTTCGCTTCGGCGGCGATCTTCGGCCTGGCCGCGATCACCGACTGGCTCGATGGCTGGATCGCACGCCGCTACCAGCTGGAGTCGGCGTTCGGCGCGTTCCTGGACCCGGTCGCGGACAAGCTGATGGTGGCAGTGGCGCTGTTCCTGATCGTGCAGGGTCATCCGACGCCGTGGATGGCGTTCTGGGCGGCGGTGATCGTCGGCCGTGAGATCGCGGTGTCGGCGCTGCGCGAGTGGATGGCTGAACTGGGCCAGCGTGCCAAGGTACGCGTGGCGATGATCGGCAAGGTCAAGACCACCGCGCAGATGGTCGCGCTGCTGTGCCTGCTGTATTCGGTGGCGCCGAACGTACCGGTGCAGGACATCTGGATGGGCTGGCCGGTGTTCCATATCGGCGATTGGACCCTGGCGATTGCCGCCGTGCTGACCCTGTGGTCGGGCCTGCAGTACCTGCACGCCGCCTGGCCGAGCCTGCGCGAGGACGAGCGCGCTGCGCGCGAGCGTTCGCGGCAGAAGAAGCTGGGCAACGGTTGATCGGGCGCGACATCCACGCATGGCGTGGATCTACTGGAAAGGCATGCATCCATGCCAGGCGTAGATGGGCAATGCCAGGTGCCTCGCATACGCCTGAAAAAAACCGCTTGACGCCATTCCTGGAACAGGTAGAATTTCGCCTCCCAAGCGGGAATAGCTCAGTTGGTAGAGCGCAACCTTGCCAAGGTTGAGGTCGCGAGTTCGAGTCTCGTTTCCCGCTCCAGATTCAAGAAGAACGCTCCCGCAAGGGGGCGTTTTTCGTTTGCGTGCGCGTCACTGCGATCAATCGTCGTCCTGCGTCGACGTGCGCGCACGCATGCCGGTGATGCGCGCTTCCTCGCGTGCCGCCTGGCGGTCGGCAAACCACTCCTGCACATCGCCTGCGAAGCTCGCCGGGCGCCCCTTGCCCTGCACACCCTCGGCAATCGAGGCCAGGCTGGAACGCGCCAGTTCTTCGCGCATCGCCTTCTGTGCATTGATCATCACCGCGTGGATGCCGCACACGCCGCGGTTGGCCCAGCGCGGTGGACTGCCATCGAACAGCGCGCAGCGCCCGCGGATCTCCTGGCAATCAAACAGCGCCTTCTGTCCCTCAACGGCGTCGACCACATCCAGCACGCTGATGTCTTCGGGCGCACGCGCCAGCTGGTAGCCGCCGCGGATGCCGCCAGTGGACTCGACGATGCCGGCCTTCTCCAGCTTCGGAAAGATCTTCGCCATGAACGCTGCCGGCACGCCCTGCAGTTCGGCGAGGTCGCGGCTGCTGGGCCGCTGTTCCAGCGGCGGGACCAGCCAGAGCAGGCAGTGCAGGGCGTACTCGACGCCCGTTCCGATGTGGGCCATGGGACCGATCCAGAAAAATATAACGCGGACTATAGGGGCCTGAGTTACCCGCCGCAACCCTGCGGAACTTCATGCAGATCTTTGATTTCATTGGCGTTGTGGTGGGGAAAAGGAGTAGGGCAGGAAGGCGTCGGCCTGAACCGCGCCGCCGTCAGGCGCTTGCGCGACATAATGCGGACTCATATGATCCGCGTTATGTGGTACGGCGCTGCGGCACACCGCCCACGCCCGTGCCGTCCGCGCACCCGGGCGCCTGAACCCTGATTCCCAGAAGGATTTCCCTCCGTGTCCCAACGCATTCTTGTCATCGGCGCCGGCTTTGCCGGCATGTGGAGCGCGCTCGCCGCCGCCCGTCTTCTCGACCAGGCGGCGCGCCGTGATGTAGAGATCGTGCTGGTTGCGCCGTCGCCGGAGCTGCATGTGCGCCCACGCCTCTACGAAAAGGGACTTGAGCGCATGAAGGCGCCGCTGCAGGCCATCTTCGATGCGGTCGGCGTGCGCTACCTTGCCGGCCGCGTCGAGCACATCGACGTCGCCAACCGGCAAGTGCAGGTGGTGGGCGTGGGAGCCGATGCCGCAACGCAGGCATTGCACTACGATCGCCTGGTGCTGGCCGCTGGCAGCCGCCTGAACTGCCCGCCGATTCCCGGCCTGCAGCAGCACGCCTTCAATGTCGATCAGATCGCCGACGCGGCACGACTGCAGGCGCATCTGGAGGGTCTTGCCGGCCGCCCGGAAAGCGCAGGACGCAACACGGTGGTGATCGCGGGCGCCGGCTTCACCGGTATCGAAACCGCAGCCGAAATGCCGGCTCGCCTGCGCGACGTACTCGGTGCCGATGCCGCAGTGAACGTCATCATGGTCGAGCGCGCCGAGGACTTGGGCCCGGACCTCGGCGAAGGTCCGCGTCCGGTCATCACCCAGGCCCTGACCGAGCTCGGTGTGTCCTGGCAGCTGGGGTCGGGCGTGGCCTGCGTGGATGCCAACGGCGTGACCCTTGAGAACGGTGAGCGCATCGACGCCGCGACCGTCATCTGGACGGCCGGTGCACGCGCCAGCGCCTTGACCACGCAGATCCCCGGCCAGCACGACGCCGTGGGTCGGCTGCACGTGGATCGCACCCTCAAGGCGACGGGCGTCGATGCGGTGTTCGCCACCGGCGACTGCGCGCACGCCGCCACGGACGACGATGGCAACGTAGCGATGATGTCCTGCCAGCACGCGATGAACCTGGGACGCTCGGCTGGCCACAATGTTGCAGCCGATCTGATCGGGGAAGCGATGATTCCGTATGCGCAGCCCAAGTACGTGACCTGCCTGGACCTGGGGCCGTGGGGTGCCGTCTACACCGAAGGCTGGGATCGCCAGGTCGTGCTGTCCGGTGCGGAAGCCAAGGCGCTGAAGACCCGCATCAACACCGAATGGATCTATCCGCCTAGTGGTGAGCGTGCGGAGATCCTTGCGTTGGCCGACCCGCTCAGGATCGTGGTCGCCTGATAGCGCCAGGACGCTCTGCAGGCAACGCTCCCCGAAGGGAGCGTTGCTCTTCCGGTGCATCACGCGCAGGGCATCGCTTCATCCCCACTTCACCGTCATCCCATCGTCCCACCATGCGCTGGACTGAAGCTGTATTCCTCGTTTCCAGCCGGTGATGCAGCGATGCCCCACATCCCCTCCACCTACGACCATGACGTGGTCATCGTCGGCGCCAGTTTCGCCGGTGCCGCCTGCGCACTCGCCGCTGCCCAGTACGGCCTGCGCGTCTGCGTGCTGGAACGCAAAGCCGATCCCGGCGAACGCCTGCACACCACCGGCATCGTGGTGAAGGAAGCGATGGAGCAGACCTGGTTGGGTCGAATGCCCGAACACCTTGTGCAACGCGTTGCGAATGTGCGCCTGTATGCGCCGAACCTGCGCAGCGTGCTGCTGGCTGCGCCGGGCTACTACTTTCTCACCACCGATACGCCGAGCCTGATGCGCTGGCTGGCCAGTGAGCTGCGCGCGAATGGCGTGGACCTGCGACTGCAACAGTCCTTCACCGATGCCCGTCGCAGTGGCGACGGCTGGCAGGTGAAGGGAGCGGGGCGCTGCGCCTACCTGGTCGGCGCCGATGGCGCGCGTTCGCGCGTGGCCCAGCGAACCGGCCTCGGCCAGGTGCGTGACAACCTTTACGGCGTCGAGCGCGAGTTCGCTGGCCTGCAATTGCCGCAGGGCGATGCATTGCATTGCTTCGTCAGCAAGCGCTTCGCACCGGGCTATATCGGCTGGGTCGCACAGAATCCGACGGGCCTGCAGGTCGGCCTGGCACTGCGCCATGACCCGGCACAGGTGCGGCCGCCGGATATCGATGGCTTCCTTGAGCACGTGCGCGATGTGGTCGGCATTCCGCCCGCCGCGCGGCCTTCGGCTACCCGCGCCGGCCTGGTGCCGTGCGGCCGGCCGGAAGGCCCGATCACCGGCCCTGGCGTGATCCTGACCGGCGACGCCGCGGGCATCGTCTCGCCGCTCTCGGCCGGCGGCATCCATTCCTCATGGCGGCACGGTTGGGCCGTGGGCGATGCCATCGGTCGGCACCTGCGGGGCAGCGGCCCGCAGCCGGAGCGGGTGGCGCGGCAGGCGGCGCCGGCGTTCCGCGGCAAGCGCCTGCTGCGCCGGGCGATGGATCATCTGCAGGCCGATTGGCCGCTCAACGCATTGCTGCATACGGCGGCTACACGGCGCATCGCCGAGCAGATCTACTTCCACCGTCGCGGTCTTCGCATGTGAAGGGAGCCGGCCGTGACGCCCGAGTGCGACCCCACATGTGACGTGAAAATTCCTGTTGACGCCGTGCAGCAATATCGACACAATAGCGCTCCTTCGACGCAGGTCGAACGAAATCTGCGGGAATAGCTCAGTTGGTAGAGCGCAACCTTGCCAAGGTTGAGGTCGCGAGTTCGAGTCTCGTTTCCCGCTCCAGATTCAAGAAGAACGCTCCCGCAAGGGGGCGTTTTTTCGTTTGTCATGATGCCGGCTGCTGCACTCGCTACAGGCAGGCCACGGCATCTTCATGGAAGGCGTGGTATCAGTGCGCCTGCGGGATGATCCCGACATCAGTATCGCAATCGGAATGGCGGGCGTGCGGTCGTGGGGACGATCGCGGGTGCAAGGCTCGGGGGTGGGCGGCAGCAGGGTTCAATGGCTTGGAATCAGCACCAGCGTTCTGCGCGTCCCATGTGGTGAAAGGCTGGCGAAAGGCCAACGCCAGCATTGCCTGAACCGCACGCGTGCTGTGACGTTTTTCGGACCATTTCTCCATGTTCGCTCCACAATCGCACGGTAGCCTTCATGCTCCTTCTAGACGTTGGCGGGCTGGTGGTCAGGCGTATCACTCCAGTGGCAGTGCCCAGGACCGGGCGCGGATTCTCCCTGCAGGCGGTGCTGCGCCCCGGCGCACTGCTGGCCAGCCTGGCCCTGGCGGGTTGCATGTCGGTACCGGTGCCGGACCTGCCCGACCGCACGCCCAGCGCCTGGGCCCAGGTGCCACAGGGGCAGGGCGTGGCGGTGGACGCCAGGCAATGGTGGAAGGTGCTGGCCGACCCGGCGCTGGATGGCCTGGTGGACCAGGCCATTGCCGGCAACCTCGACCTGCAGCAGGCCACGCTGCGCCTGCAGGCGGTGCGGATCGTCGCCGGCACGTCGGACTCACGCTTCCTGCCGGAGATCTCGGCCAGCGCCAAGCAGGTGCAGGACGCCGCCGCAGTCGATACCTACTTCCATGCGGGCATTGAAGCGATCTGGGACCTGGGCCTGTTCGGTGCCGCCGAGAGTGCGCAGTTGAGCGCGCAGGCTTCGGCCGGCAATGCCGAGGCGTTGCGCAGTGCTGCGCAGGTTGCGGTGATCGCCGACGTGGTGCGCAGCTACCTGGATCTGACCGTGGCGCAGGCCCAGCAGGACCTGCTGGCCCGGCAGCAGGCGGTGGATGATCGCGGCGAGCAGTTGGCGCTGGTTCGCCAGCGCCTGCGCCTGGATGAGCCGGGCGAACTTGATCGGCTGCGGGCTCGCCAGGCAGCCACCCGCGCGGCGACGGCGCAGGCCCGCGAGAATGCGGACAATGCCGCCCGTGCATTGGCCCTGCTGCTGGGCCGCGATGGCCCCGACCCGGCCTGGCACGCCTATCGCACGCCGCCGAAGCTGGGCGCATTCTCGCTGCAGCAGGTGCCGGCCGATCTGCTTCGCCACCGCCCGCAGATCCTGCTGGCCGAATCGGAAGTGATGCAGGCTGCGGCGAGCAAGGGTTCCGCACGTGCGGCGATGTATCCGCGGGTCAGCCTCGGCGGTTCGATCCTGTACGCCTACAACCTCACCCAGAACGCCCGCTCCAATTCCGACTCCAGTCCCTCGATCGGCCCGTACATCGATATTCCGTTGTGGGATTGGGGCCAGCGTCGTGCACGCTTCCATGCCGATGAGAAGCAGCTGGATGCTGCGCTGCTCGGCTACCGCAAGGCGGTGCTGGAAGGGGTGAGCGAAGTGGAGGGCGCACTGGGCAGCCTGGCACGCCAGGACAGCAGCATCCAGTCGCTGCGTGCGGCCAATGATGCTGCCGGCCAGCAGGTCAAGCGCCAGGTGCGGCAGGTGCAGTTGGGCCTGTCCAGCGAATTCGATGGCCTCGACACGCAGCGCGCTGCGTTGTCTTCGCAGGCCGATCTGATCGGTGCGCAGGGTGCGCGTGTGCTGGCATTCGCCTCGCTGTACCGCGCCCTGGGCGGCGCGCCGCTGCCGGTCGAGGCGGAGGGCGAGTCACAATGATCGCACTGGCCCGCAAGACCCTGGCCTACGAGTGGCGCCGGTTCCTGCCGGTGGTGCTGGCGATGTGCTTCGCCGGTGTGTTGTTGATCGTGCAGGCAGCGCTGGTGCTGGGCATCTTCGGTACCGCCGCGATCTACGTGAAGGCGTCCTCGGCCGACATCTGGGCCGGTTTTCCCGGCACCCAGAGCGTCAACTACGGCCACGCGATAAGCGCGGACGTGGAAAGCCACCTGCGCATGGACCCGGATGTGACCCGTGTCGAACCCTACGAATGGGTCGATGGCGAATGGCGCTCCAGCGCGCAGGGCACCGGCAACGTCTCGGTGTACCTGTCCGGTATCTCCACCCAGGATGACGCGATGATGTTCGCGCGCATCCTGCCGGCCGACCTGCGCGCGCAGCTGCGCGAGCCGGGCGCGGTGATCGTCGACAGTGCCGATCTGGATACGCTGGGCGTGGACCTGCAGAACAACCGTGCCTGGATCAACGGCAAGGCGGTGCGTGTGGTCGCCGCACAACCGGGGCTGCGTGGCCTTGGTGGCGTCAACGTGCTGGCGTCGCTGGATACCGCGCGTGCCATCGCCGGTACCGACCCGCATGAAGGCAGTACCTATTTCGTGGCGGGCCTGCGTTCGCCGGAGCTGGCCGACCGCGTGCGCGATCGTCTGGCCGCGTCGATGGGCCAGGCGACGCCGGTCGAGTTCTGGACGGCGCCCGAGTTTGCCAGCCGCTCGCAGCAGTACTGGTTGTTCGATACCGGTGCCGGCATCGCGGTGTTGTTCATGGCGGTCATCGTCTGCTTCGTCGGCGCGGTGATCACCAACCAGTCGTTTGCTTCGGTAGTGGCCGGCTCGGTTCGCGAATACGCCACGCTCAATGCGCTCGGCGCAGGCCGCTATGCGCTGGCGCGGGTGGTGTTCGAGCAGGCGCTGCTGATCGGCGGCGTAGGCATGTTGCTGGCGGCGGCGTTCAGCACCGTCGTGCTGTTGATCGCGCAGACCCAGCGCGTGCCGGTGCAGTTGACGCCGATGGTCATCATCGGCTGCGTGGCACTGGTCGCGGTGATGGCCATGCTGTCCAGCATCATGGCGGTCCGCAGCGTGGTCCGCTCCGATCCATCGTTGCTGCTGCGTTGAGGACCGGCCGATGACTTCCACACCCGCCGTCGCCCCGACCCTGCAGGCCGACGCACTGGAAAAGGGCTTCATGTCCGGCGATGTGCAGGTGCCCGTGCTGCGCGGCCTGTCGCTGGACATCTACCCCGGCGAGCTGACCCTGGTGTCGGGCCCGTCCGGCTGCGGCAAGAGCACGCTGTTGTCGCTGCTGTCTGGCCTGTCTTCACCGGATGGTGGCCGCGTGCATGCGCTGGGCCAGGATGTGGGCCACATGACCCGCAGCGAGGTCGAGCGTTTCCGCCTGCACCACGTTGGCTTTGTGTTCCAGGGCTTCAACCTGTTCCCTGCACTGACCGCGCTTGAACAGGTGCAGCTGCCGCTGGGCTACCGTGGCATGAGCAATCGCGAAAGCGAGCCGCTGGCCCGCAGGGCGCTGGAAGAAGTCGGCTTGAGCCATCGCAGCCATATGCGCCCGGCGCAGCTGTCCGGCGGCGAGAAGCAGCGCGTTGCGGTCGCCCGCGCCTTCGCCAAATCACCGACGCTGATCTTCGCCGATGAGCCCACCAGCGCGCTGGACGCCGAGAACGGCCAGCGCGTGATCGACATCCTGCATCGCTATGCACGCGCGCATGGCGCCACCGTGCTGTGCGTGAGCCACGATCCGCGCCTGATCCGGCATGCCGATCGGGTGATCGCCATGGAAGACGGCATGGTCCGTGATGACCGCCGCCAGAACGAAACTGTAGAGTCCGCCCCATGACCAAGACGTCGCACCTGCTCCCCCTCAGCCTGGCCCTGTCCGCGGCATTGCTGCTTGGCGCCTGTTCCAGGGACGCGCCCGCCCAGGCACCTGCAGGTAAAGCAAGCACTGCCACCGCCGGCAAGGTCGCCGTGGCGCGCGGCATCATCGACGTCGAGGGTGGCCTGATCGCGCTGGCGCCGCCGGTGGATGGTTCGATCACCGCCGCGCCGGTGAAGGAGGGCGCCACGGTGAAGAAGGGGCAGTTGCTGCTGTCGCTGGATGGTGCCCTGCTGCAGCAGGAGGTGGCGATGGCCACCGCCGATCTCGCCCTGGCCAATGACCGTCTGAAGGGCAGCCAGGCGCAGCTGCGCGAACTGGAGCGCAACGCCACCCGCCTGTCCACGGGCGCCAGCGAAGGCGTGTCGTCCAACCAGCAGGCCGATGCGGCCAAGCAGCAGCTGGCCGGCGTGCGTGCCGACGTCGACGTGGCCGGCGCGCAGGTCGACATGGCCCAGCACAAGCTGGAACACGCCAGACTGAAACTGCAGCAGATGTCGCTGAGCGCACCGGAGGCCGGCACCGTGGTCGGGCAGGTGCCGGGTCTCGGCGCCTTCGTGCAGGCGGGGAAGCCGGCGATCTCGCTGCTGCCGGCACGGCCGCTGCAGGTGCGTGCAGAACTGAGCGCCGCCTATGCCGACGCGGTGCAGGTGGGCATGAAGGCCACCGTAGTGCCGGATAGCGACGGCGCCGAGAACACAAGTACGCTGCCGTCCGCACATGTGGTGCGCATCAGCCCGGTGTTCGCGCAGGCACGCCTGCCCGAAGACGCGGGGCGCGGTGTGGCCAAGGTGGTGGAGTGCGTGCTGGAGTTCGACGGCACGGCCAAGGCGCGCTTCGGCCAGCATGTGCGGGTGGAGTTCCGGAAGTAACCCTAGCGTTGCAGCGGGGCAGCGCCGTCTCCCGCGCGGTGCCTGAGCGCCCGCCAGGCACTCACTGCTGATACCCCGCACAGTGCCAGCAGCAGGGCTACGTCGAGCAGCAGCAACCACAGCAGATGCATGCCGTGCACCGGAGGCTGGTGCATGGCCGACAGCATCCACGGTACCGACCACGCCAGCAGCAGGGCGAAGGCGATCAGCAGGCGCAGCCACAGCCGCTTCAGCTTCCAGGGCCGCACGATGAGTGCGGCCACGACCAGCTCAACCGTTCCCAGCAACGCGAATACGATGACGCTGCTGGTGGGGTAGCGCGGCTCGATGCCTTCGAGGCGATGCAGCAGCCAGTAGTCCGGGGTGAAGCCGGCATTGACCAGCGCGGCGATCAGCGCCAGCCAGGTGAGCGAGACCAGCAGCCAGAACAGGCGGACGTAGCGTCTAGGCATCGGCGATGTCCGTGATGGGGCGTGAGGTTCCGACAGGCGAACAGCGCAGGCTTACCGCGATGGCGGCCAGCGCCAGCAGGCCGGGCCCGACGGTGAAATACAGCAGGCGCAGCGGATGGTTGTGCATCAGCGTCCACGTCGCGAACGCCAGCGGGATCGCCAGTACCAGCAGCTTCGCGAACAGCGGCCGCAGCACTGCGATCAATGGCTGGGCAGCAAGGAACGTCCAGAACAGGTGGAACTGGGCGATGCCCAGGCCGATGTCGCGATGGGAGGTGAATCCGAAATGGTCGCGATAGGCGTTCATCCCCAGCGGAATCAGCGCCCAGTACAGCAGTGCCACCAGCAGGTGCAGCAGCAGGGCGATCAACAGGGGCTTGCCGCGAAGGAACATGGCCGAAGAGAGCTGGGCGGGGCAGCGTACCCCAGTGCGGACGCCCGTGACCGCATCGTGTGAAGACTGTTGACGGCGTGAAGGAATTTGGACACAATAGCGCTCCTTCGACGCAGGTCGAAGAATCTGCGGGAATAGCTCAGTTGGTAGAGCGCAACCTTGCCAAGGTTGAGGTCGCGAGTTCGAGTCTCGTTTCCCGCTCCAGATTCTACAGGGCCCCGGTAGGGGCCTTGTTTTTCTCCCGCCACGGCAAGGCGGGGCACGTTGGGCCACAAGGCTTTGCGCGCAGTCAGAAAGGTGAAATCGCTGGTGTGTGTCCCGGATTTCCGGTACCATGTCGGCTTACGCGGGAATAGCTCAGTTGGTAGAGCGCAACCTTGCCAAGGTTGAGGTCGCGAGTTCGAGTCTCGTTTCCCGCTCCATGTTCCGACAGGCCCCATCATGGGGTTTTGTCTTGTCAGGGCCCCGTTCCTGGCGCGCAGTACGTTGGCCTCATGGCAGAGTGGCTATGCACCGGATTGCAAATCCGTTTACAGCGGTTCGATTCCGCTTGAGGCCTCCAATTGAAAAGCCCTGACTCCGGTCAGGGCTTTTTTTTTGCCTGGCGTTTGACGGCTACCTGAGAAATCCCCTGATTCAGCCATGAAATCATCGGTCTGCCACCCGCTTCCGGGTGGCAGGGTGTTTGTACGGACCGCCCGACCCCATAGGGCAGGGTTGCCCGATGGTGCCAGGCGGGTGGGGCAGGCATTCTGACTCTGCCGGACCCGGGGCCACAGGCAGCTCAACCCGGGGGCGCTGCTGGCCGGGTTCCTTCAGCAGGGGGCAGGAGATGGTGAAGGACCTGCAAGGCCTATGAAGCTGGAGCGGCTCGGGCAAGTGTCCCCGCTCACGCGGGGACTGTTGGAGCTCTAGCGGTCAGATGCTCTGCATTGTCTGTTACTGGCAGTAGAACTCGGCAGAGACTTCGTTGATCCTGTCGTAGTAGTCGTTGGGCATGTTGCCGTTGCCGGCGTAAACGAGCTCTGCGCGCCGCATGTAGCTGATGGCGTAGGTCCCTGGAACGTTGCATGTTGCCGGAATTGCTCCGGTGTAACTTTGACCACCAAACGTGTGCGAGTACTCAGTGCACGAGTAGCCCCCGCCGAGACTTTCGGGCTCGGGTCGGCAGTAGCCAACGCTGCCCATCATATTTGCCGCCCATCCCGTGTTCGCGTCAGACGGGCACGAGCCGAGACCCTCCGGCCCCCAATCTCCGTAGGTGTAGAAACCAGAGGGCCCTTCCACGCCGCCTTGGCACGTGTTGGTCCACGACAGAATGTAAGGGGCCACACCTTCCGTATCTACCAGCAATACGCGGCCAGTTTGAACCCACTGGCCGGCGAAGGCAGTTTGGGCGAGGCCGGCTGACATCAGGCAAAGGGATACGCCCAGCAGTATCGGGCGAATGACTGAGCGGGCAGTTCTGCGATCGTTTCGCTTCGACTTCACTTCCATCTCTCCATATGAGTAGGGTAGTGCTGCACTGCTCGCGCAAGGTCGCAACCGTGCGACGTGGGTGCAATCGGGAAATCACTTGCATGGCTGTAGGTGAAGCCCTACGACGGATCGCAGGAGAATGCATGTAGGCGGGCCTGAGCGGTTGAGAATGGCGGTACAGCTCGCCCCAATGTTGAGCGGAGCGGCCATCATCGCCTTCAGCCTGGCGTTGGCCTGCGGGCACCGATGCTGGGACTGGACTGCTACGCTGGCCACTGCGCATGAACGCCTGCGGGTACGCGAGATGTTGATCCGGCCACTGCAAAACGACGACGCGGACACGCTGTGGGCGGCCCGCTTGCAGGCACTGCGCGAGTCGCCTGCTGCGTTCCTGTCCACGCTGGCCGAAGCCGTCGGTGATACCGCACAAGTGATGCGGACACAGCTCGATGACCCTCATACCCGTTACTTCGGTGCCTTTGACCAGGCAACACTGGTTGGCTTCCTGCGCTATGTGCGTCCGGTGCGGTTGGCGCGCCGGCACACGGCGGAGATCCACAGTGTCCATGTTGGCGCAGGCCATCGTGGTCAGGGTATCGCCCGTCAACTGTTCCTTGCGGCGTTCGCGGCGGCACACGCAGATGGCATCGAGTCGCTCACGCTTACGGTGCTGGCAGACAACGCCGCCGCACGTGCACTGTACGTGTCGTTGGGATTCATCGAATCCGGCATCGAGCCGCGTGCGGTGAAACGCGATGGCCGCTATGTGGACACGGTGTCGTACTGGATTTCAGTGATCAGCCACCCACCATCGCCGGAGCCTTGAATCATCGGTGCTACGCCGGATCGAGGGCCGGCGTCTGCGCCCGGAAGTTGCGCCCGACCGGTTCACCCACGCCCAGGTAGTGGCGGAACAGATAGATCAACGGTTTCCAGCGGGCGACATCGATGTGCTGGCTGCCTGCATGGGTGATCGCCTCATGCGCATGCACGCAGCGGATGCGGCCTTCGACGATCACGAAGTGCTGGCCATCGTCCTCGCTGGGTGCGTGCATCGCCATCACCGTGACTTCCACCTGCAGCGGGCATTCGGCAATCGTCGCAGGTGCCACCTGGGCGGACGGCACGGCGCTGAATCCGCCCAGCGCGAACTTGTCGCGGACATGCACATAGCCCATCGCCTGTTTGGCATCGGGCACCGGATCGCGTCCGGTTGCGCGCGCGATGGCTTCGACCTGGGCCGCCTGTGCAGAGGAAGGAAAATTCAGCACGCACTCGTTGCGCAGCTGCAGGTTGCGATAACCCTGGCCCTGCGTGCCGAGCCCCAGCACGACCCGGTTGCCCAGTGCCCAGAACGATGAGAGCGGGCTGATGTTGCTGCTGCCGTCTGGATTGAGCGTGGTCATCAGCAGTACCGGCGTGCCCGGGTACAGGACCGAAGGGGTGATGCGCCGACGCGGGATCGAAGGATTCGTCACTGCGGTTCTCGGAAGAGCGGGGCGATGACTGTGCGTCGAGGCGGCCCGGCAATGCTTCGGCCTGCATCGAACTGTCGGCCGGGCCTTGCATGCCACAATGCCGGCATGGTCCACACCTCCGGTTCCCTTGTCAGCGTCGGTGCCCTGGTCGGTGACCAGGCACGCGCCGCGATGCTGCTGCAGCTGATGGATGGCCGCGCCTACACCGCGATGGAACTGGTGCGGGTGGCCGGGGTGACGCCACAGACGGCGAGCACGCATCTGCGGCGCCTGATCGAAGGCGATCTGCTGGTCGCCATCCCGCAGGGCCGCCACCGCTACCATCGACTGGCGTCCACCGAGGTCGCGGACATGCTGGAGGGCATCCTGCGGGTTGCCGACCGCACGCCGTCCTGCACCGCGGCTGCGTCGCGCAGCATGCCGGCGCTGCGCGAGGCGCGCTCCTGCTACAGGCATCTGGCGGGTGTGCATGCCGTGGCCATCACCGATCGCCTGCTGCAGGCCGGGCACCTTTTGCCGTGTGATGGCTATTGGCAAGTGACTCCGGAGGGGGCCGAGTTCCTGAAGGCGCTCGGCCAGCCGCTGGTCGAGGTGCTGCAGCGCCCTGCAACCAGCAAGCCCGCACGCTATTGCCGCGGTTGCCTGGATTGCACGGAGCGGCGCCCGCATCTGGCCGGGCTGGTCGGTGAGGCGATGCTGGACAGCTTCGTGAAGAATGATTGGCTGCGGCGCGTGGACGGCCGGCGAGAACTGCGACTGACACCGCCCGGGCGCGAGGCGCTGTGGAAGCGGTTTGGCCTGCCATCCTGAGCGGCGTTGACCAGTCTCATCCGCCCGCGACATGGGGAGGCGCTATGGTCGAGTTCCAAGTCTTAGGGAGCTGCAATGGCGAGCAAGGACACGATGAATCGCAATACACAGCCGGGGCGCCGGCAATGAACAAATCCGCTGCGGAAGTACGCTGGTTGACGTTCCGGCTGATGAACGGCCAGTCGATTGGCCCCGACCGGTTGAAGGATGGATGGGTGATTGCTTCGGAGACCCGGCACTGCGGGGTGCGCCGCGAGGCCGTTGAGGGCGCGGGCGTGGTCTACGCGCTGTATGCACCGGCCAATCTGGCCTCACCGCGCCGCGCGGAAATGCGCATGCGCGAGTTTCTGATGAGTTCGGGTTACACCTTCACGATGGGTACGCTGGGCGGCTGACGCCGCCCGTTGCGTTTACGGGCGCACCGTCAGCGCCTGGCCGAGTGCTCCGATCGGGCCGCGCGCATCATGCAGCACGGTGCTGGTCAGGCCGATGCCGAGGCGGCCGAACGACACCGACGTGTCGAAGCCCAGCCACTCGCCTTCGGGCATGCCGAACAGGTGAGCGGTGAGGTCCAGGTTGGGGAAGGCGACCTCCTTCGGATCGGCACGTACCGCCATGCCGTTGGACAGGTCGAACAGCGTCGCGGCGCGGGCCAATGGGCTGACCGTCTCGCTATCCAGCAGCGGCTGTGTTGCGCGTGCCCAGTAGGTTGCGCGGCCGGGGCCCTGGTCGTGGCGACGGATCTCGATGCTCTGGATGAAGCCACCGGGCCAGACCGTGCCCGGGTCCCACGCCGGCATCGATTCCGGTGGAGCAATGCCTGGAATCGGCGTGCCGGCGATCGCCTCGGTGTCGTTCGGGCGCATCAACCAGGCGCGCGCGCGCAGAGCCGGGCGATCGTCATGCCGCAGCGTGGCCTCGACCAGTTCGATGGTGCGGCCACCTCGCAGCACCTGTACGTCGGCCTCCATCGCTTCGATCGGAATGGTGCCGAGGATGTCGTAGGACAGGCGCGCGATCAGGAAGCCATGGCCACGCGCCGCGGCATCACGCTCCAGGTGGTGGGCGAGCAGGCCGATCGCCGGCGCGATGTGCTGCTCGCGGATGTTCCAGGCGCCGCCGGTATGTTCGGTCGGCAGGTAGCGGGTCTCGCTCAGTCGTTCGAAGAAGGCCATCGAGTGCGTTGCTTCAGCAGGGAAGGAAGGTGGCAGGAACTCCACCGGTCTCTGCATCGTAAGCGTTCGGCACCGCAGCGGGAGGAGCCGGCTCCCGCAGGAGCCGGCCGGATGCCGGTCAGGACGACTGGCAATCCATTTCGCGGCACATCTTGTACTGGGCCAGGCATTCTGCGGGTGTCTTGGCCAGTGGGCCTGAGTTTGCGCGCAGACAGTACTCGTACTGCTGGCTGCAGAATTCACAGGGTCCTGCGGCGAAGGCCAGGCCGGTCACGGCCATGCCAAGGAGCATCACGGTCTTCAAGGTCGTCTTGATCATCACGTCAGTCCTTTGTCTGCCCATCAATGGGCGGGGCTACCATAGCAGTCCTTCCAGCGCGGCCTTGACGCACCGCGACACGCGTTGTTTTCACCGCTGTGCAGCCTTCAACGCCTCGAGCACGTCGGCTTCAGAGAAACCACAATGCCCGGCGCCCTCCGCAGGCAGGACCCGTGGCAAGGGCCGTGCGCCGGCTTGAGCCGCCAGCTGCGGATACACCGCCTGCATGTGCGGCACGATGGTGGGATCGTTGTGGTTGAACTGGATCACCAACGGCCGCTTCAAGGCACCGCTCAGTGCCAGCTTCGTGCGGACATCGGCCTGCGCGGCAGGCACGGCGTCGACACGCCGTACACCGGCATTGAACGCCGTATCGTCACCGAAGCCGCGGTAGATCACGCCCCTGTTGCCCACCGGCATGCCGCCACTGCGCGCAGCCAGTTCGTGCAGGACCAGTGCGTGCAGGCTGATCGTACCGGCCAGCGCGTCAGTAGAGACCTGCAACTGCCTGGCCAGCACGGCGGCATGTTCCGGGTTCCGCTGCAGCGCATTGGCAATGCCTTGATACAGGGTTGCCTGTGGCAGCGCGGCCGCTTCCGGCGAAGCCAGCCCGGTGGTCGGCAGGCCGTCTGCGTTGGGGAAGAAGTAATCGAACGCGACCAGCGTGGTCAGCAGGTTGGCGGCGATCTGCTCGCCACTGAGGTTGGCGCCGCACAGCGAGGCGCCCCCGGCGTAGTGCTGCGGATATCGCTCGAGGCTGGCGATGGCCACCGCGCCGCCCATCGAGAATCCGAGCATCCAGGTGCTGCGCACGCGCTTGAGTTCGTCCAGCGCGTGCCGGCGCAGGCGCTCCATGTCGGTGATCGCATCGGCTACGGCCCAACCCTGGCTGGAATACGCGCTCTGCGCGACTGCGTAACCGGCGGCCAGCAGTGTTGCGGTGCTGTCGTTGGCGGTCATCGGCGTGGTGCGCGGCACGCCCACCGGCTCATAGCCATGCGCCAGCATCACCAGGTCGCCGTTCCATCCGGCCGGCACGTCCAGGCGCCACGGCGCTCCCTGCAGTTCGCCACTGAGTGTGCGTGGTGCAGTGGCTGGCGCGGCCAGCAACGATGTCGACGGCAGCAGCAGGCCGAGAGCGAGGGCGCAACGAAGCAAGCAGCGCATCGTGGTCGTTCCATCCGGGAATGGCGCCGAGCATAGATGCCCCGGGAATGCTGCGCGCGCTGCATTGCCGCAGGGAAGTGCCGGTCGGTCGCGTGGCCGTCACGGCCATGCAGCCCTCGCGGCACTTTCAGGTAGAGCCGCCGGCCGGTTCGCCCAGTGGCGCGGTGAATCCGATACGATCTGTCGTATTGAAGTAATTCCGTTTGATCTGGAGTCCTGTCATGGTCGACCGCCTCGCCATCCTGCTCGAACGCTTCTCGGTCACCGCCTCGGTGTTCCATGCCGGCGCGTTGTGCGGCATCAACACCCTGGAAGGCGAGGATGAGGCTGGCCAGCTGCACCTGGTGCGGCGGGGCCCGCTGCAGGTCAGCCATGGCTCGCAGACGGTGCAGGTCGACGCCCCCAGCCTGCTGCTGTACCCCCGGCCGATGCCCCACCGGTTCATCACCGAACCGCAGCAGGGTGCCGACATGGCCTGCGCCAACCTGCATTTCGAAGGCGGCCGGCTTAATCCGATCAGCGCTGCGCTGCCCGATTTCATCTGCCTGCCGCTGGCCGATCTGTACGGCGGCCATGCCGCGCTGGAGCTGCTGTTCGAAGAGGCCTTCGAGCAGCGCTGCGGGCGTGCGGCAATGGTCAACCGGCTGTTCGAGGTGGTGATGATCCAGGTACTGCGCCAGCTGATGGAAGGTGGCGAGATGCGTGGTGGCCTGTTCGCCGGGCTCGGTCATCCGCGCCTGCGGTTGGCGCTGGTGGCGATGCACGAAGCGCCCGCACAGGCGTGGACGCTGGAAGACCTGGCCGATGTGGCGGGCATGTCGCGCAGCGTGTTCGCGGCCAGTTTCCGCGAGGCGATGGGTACCACGCCGGGCCACTACCTGCAGGGCTGGCGGGTGGGGTTGGCCCAGCAGGCACTGCGCCAGGGCCGGCCTTTGAAGCGGATCGCCGACGACGTCGGTTATGGCAGCGAGGCCGCCCTGTCGCGGGCGTTCAAGGCACACACCGGGCAGTCGCCCCGGGAATGGCGTGTGCAGGCGCGCGCCAGCGCTGCCTGATCGTCAGCCCAGCACCAGCCGGGCCAGCTTCATGCCGCCGAACAGGCCCGCCAGGCCCAGGGCCACCGAGCCCCCGGCGTACAGCGCTGCCAGCCCATGCTGGCCGCGCTGCAGCAGCAGGCCGATCTCCAGCGCATAGGTCGAGAACGTGGTGTAACCGCCCAGAATGCCGGTGGCCAGCAGCAGTCGCAGCTGGGGTGAAGCGCCGTTGCGCAGGGCAAAAGCCTCGACCACCACGCCCATCAGCAGCGCGCCGCTGATGTTGATCAGGAAGGTCGACCAGGGCCAGGGGCTGCCGACCGCCACGCGGGCGCCGATCAGGTTGCAGGCGTGGCGCAGGCAGGCACCCAGGCCGCCTCCGATGAAGACCAGGAAATAATTGTTCAACGCTTGCATCGTGTGCCTCGAGTACGGGTTCGCAGGTCCGATGGCGAACGCCGAGGGCAGGCACGGCCTGCCGTCGACGAACACCGGGTTCGTCTTGGCAGGAGCCATCAGCCCTTGCAGGCGGTTATCGGGGGAGCTCCATCCCCATCGCGGCCCATGCTACCAGCGGCAGTGCGTTTACGTCATCGAGGTCGTCAGTACGCGGGCGACCTTGCTGCGGCTGAAGCCATCCATCAGCAGCTCGAACGCAAGCAGGTCCAGCGCGGCATGGCGACGGTGGTCGATCTCCAGCCCGTTCTCGGCCACCAGGTGGCTGACCAGCTCGTACGCGTCCTGCCAGACATCCAGATGGGCCTGGCTGGGGATGTAGGCATTGCCGGGTTCGCCTACGCCGCGCCCGGTCACCCCGTACAGCAGCTCGCGCGCGTCCAGCTTGGCTGCGTCCGCAATGCGGAACAGCTGTGCGGCCTTCACATGGGAGGCGCTCACATGGTCATTGAGCCAGTTGCTGATGGTTGCCGTTGTGGATTTTGCGGCGCGGGCCAGGTCGGCCGGGCGAGGGTGCCCGGCTTTCTTCATGGCGGCGGCGAGTCGTTGGCCGAGAGTATTCATCTATGCAAGCCAGCTTAACGCGTGGAATGCCAAGAAAACTTGCCGCAAGAATAAGTCTGGTTAACAGAAGAACCGACCGTGACCGAATTCTGGAGCAAACGGCAGGTGCGTACCCGGCTGGGACTGAGGACCGATGCCGAACTGGCCCGCTTCTTTGGCATAAGCCGATCCGCAGTGTCGCAATGGCCTAAGGACCTTCCGATTCCTGCCCTGCGGCAGTACATCCTGCGTCAGCGCTACCCGCATCTGTTCCCTGCAACCGACGCGCCAGGCAGCGAATCCATCTGATTTGCGCCGTGTTTTGTCGCATCTAGCACACTAAGCGGCATTTGCTAAGTAGACTTAGCAAAATGGGCAAATTCGATGGTTCCAGAGAACTCGATCAGTGTGGTCAATAGAAGGTCGTCGTCTGCCGGGCAGGCGGCACGTCGGGTTCAACCCATCCGGCACGGCCGGGGCACCGTATGTTGTTTTGTGAACGATTAATAATTTCGATCACGAAAGTCGATGCATGTAATTGACCTGTCGTGAAATCTATGACTAATTGGCATCAACCGGACGTGAAGCCCGGGAGTCTTTCAGTAGCACGCAAGTGAGTCGGTAGACCGTCAACGATGCAGAACAAGTCCAACGGAGGTCGTATGGAATACGGCATGCATGGCTTGGCTGAACGGGTACGCCGCGAACTGGAAGCCAGCTATCACAAACACGGATGCGGTCCGGCGTTCTGGGATACCTACCAGCAGGTGCTCGATCGCCTGGTCCCGCAGGGCACCGAGCGTACCGAAGTCACCAATGAAATGGCGCTGATCATCGAGCAGCTGGGCATCGTCCGCCGTGCGCAGCTGGTTCCGCCGCACGCCGACGGGCCGCGCTGATTCAGAGCAGGCGCCAGGCGCCACAGGCAAGCAGCGCCAGCAGCAGAGACAACAGGGCCAGGGTCCGCGGTCGCCACCAGCGCGGCGGCTGGCCGGTCATCGCCTGCGGACTGCAGTAGCGCAGCAGCCCCGACCCGAAACCAGCCCGGTGCTGCTGTTGTGCACAGGCGTCCAGGCAGGCGCCGCAGGCCAGGCAATCGGCCTGCGGCCCCTGGCGGATGTCCAGCTGCATCGGGCAGGCGCTGACACAGGCGTTGCAGTCGGTACAGTCACCCAGGCGGTCAGCGCTGAAGGTCGGCATCGGTCCTGCCAGCAGCGGATGCGCGGCACGAAACGCGTAGTCCTGCGCGGTGGTCGGGTCGAGCAGGCCACGGCCGCGACCGAGTACACCGCCCTGGCCAAATGGGCGCGCTCCGCGTGGCTCGCCGCGACGGGCGTCATACAGCACGCGTGGTGTGTGTGGATCGGTCAGCAATGGCTGCAGGCGTGCGAACGGGCACAGCGAACGGCAGACCTGCTCACGCAGGAAGCCGGCATTGCCCCAGGTGGCAGCGGCGTAGAACAGTACCCAGAACGTTTCCCCGCCACTCCAGGCGGCGTGCGGCGCGGCAGCCACCAGCCCGGCGATCGGGCTGAACAGGCCGACAAAGGTGATTCCGGTCCACAACGACAGCAGGCCCCATGCAAGCTGCGTGGCCGGCCGCGCCAGTGCCGGCGGCAGTGCCCGGGGCACGGTGCGGCCGATCCAGTCGAAGGCACCTCGCCACAACGTCTGCGGGCAGGCATGGCCGCACCAGATGCGTCCGGCCAGATGGGTGAGCAGCGCAAGGCTCACCGCCAGCACCGCCAACAGACCGATCATCACTCCGACGTCACCCGGCCACAGCGTCCAGCCGAACAGGTCGAAGCGCCGGGCATTGATGTCCAGCAGCACGGCCTGATGATCGTCCCAGCGCAACCAGGGCAGGGTATAGAACAGTGCAAGCAGGCCTGCGCTGAGGTTGCTTCGCCAGTGTCGCGGGCGTGCCGTCGCGGAGCAGGGCGTACTCATCCCAGTGGCAGCTCGTCGTCGTCGTCGCTTGGCATCGGCCGTTGCAGGTACCAGGTGACCGCGCTGGACAGCGCCGTCACCGTCCAGAACATGAAAAAGCCTGCGGTATAGCCCAGCTCGCGGCTGATGGTGGTTTCCGGGAAGCTGATGGCCTGCAGGCGCAACGGATCGACGAAGGCGAAGAACACCACGCTGGCCACGCCGGCAGCGATGAAACTGGGCCAGAGGATCGCGCCCCATTGCTGGACCAACTGCTGGCGACGGCTGAGGGAGGGTCTGTTCATGCTGTCCCGGATCGGAAAGGGGGCGGCGCGTATACTCCGCCTGATCCGGCGCAGCATCCGCAGGGCATGCTTCCTGCAAGCGTGCCAGCCTAGGGGCAGCGAACTGCGCCGACATTGATCTGGATCAACGGCGGTGCCGGCCGGCTGCGGCACACTGCCGGCACGCTTTGGGTACCCGATGAACGCTACGCCTCCGCCTGTCATCCCCGTTGCCTCGCTCGAGTTGTGTACCGAGCAGGAAGTGACCCGCCTGGTCCACGACTTCTATGCGCGCGTGCGCGAAGAAGAGCGGTTGGGGCCGGTGTTCGAGGCACATGTCCACGACTGGCCGGAGCACCTGGCGCAGCTGGTCGACTTCTGGTCGGCGATGCTGCGCGCTACCCGTCGCTTCAAGGGCTCGCCGATGTCCAAGCACATGGCCATCGAGCTGGACAAGGACCTGTTCGACCGCTGGCTGGTGCTGTTCCGCATCACCACCGCCGAATGCAACAACCCGCCGATGCAGGCGCTGGCCAACGACGTGGCCGCACGCATCGGTGACACCTTCTGGAAACGCTACCAGATGCTGCGCTGGCCGCAGGTCGGCCTGCCGGTGCTGGGCATCCCCGCCAAGGATTGATCTGGGTCAAGGCGGCGACGGCCGCCCGGCGCGATGCTGGCGCCATGGACACGTTCTCTCCCGCTGCCGGCGGCCTGGCCTGGACCTTCGACCCCGACCTGTTGCGCCGCCACGATCGGCCCGGGCCGCGCTATACCTCGTACCCGACCGCGCCGCATTTCCACGACGGCTTCGACGCGCCGGCACTGCGTCAGGCGATCGCCGACAGCAACCAGCTGGCCCGCGCGCTGTCGCTGTACGTGCATGTGCCGTTCTGTTCCAGCCCCTGCTTCTACTGCGGCTGCAACCGGGTGATCACCCGCGATCGCGGCCGTGGCCACAGCTACGTCTCGCGCGTGCTGGCCGAGGCCGACCTGCTGGCGCCGCAGTTCGAGGACGGCCGTGAGGTCATCCAGCTGCACCTGGGCGGGGGCACACCGAACTTCCTCGATGCCGAGGCGATGACCACCCTGGTGGAAGGCCTGCGCCGCCGCTTCGATTTCAGCGATTCGCCACAGCGTGATTTCTCGATCGAACTCGACCCGCGCTTCATCGATACCCACGACGTCGCCATGCTGGCGCGGCTGGGTTTCAACCGCGCCAGCCTGGGTGTGCAGGACTTTGATCCGCACGTACAGGAGTCGATCAACCGCATACAGGGCGTGCAGCAGACGCTGGATATCCTGCAGGCCTGCCGCGACAGCGGCATGCGCTCGGTCAACGTTGACCTGATCTATGGCCTTCCCGGGCAGAGCCTGGAGGGGTTCGGCCGTACTCTTGAGCGGGTGCTGGCCCTGCGCCCGGATCGCCTGGCGGTGTATGGCTACGCACATCTGCCGCACCTGTTCCGCGCACAGAAGCAGATCGACGAACGCCGCTTGCCCTCGCCGGAAGACAAGCTGGCGCTGCTGGGCCTGGCGGTCGAGAAGCTCTCCGCGGCTGGCTACCAGTACATCGGCATGGATCACTTCGCGTTGCCGGAAGAGGATCTTTCACGCGCGCAGCGCGCAGGCCAGCTGCATCGCAATTTCATGGGGTACACCACCCACGCCGATACCGATCTGCTGGGCCTGGGCGTGAGTGCGATCAGCCACATTGGTGCCACCTACAGCCAGAATCCGCGCGACCTGCCGTCGTGGGAGGACGCGGTGGACCAGGGCCAGCTGCCGGTCTGGCGCGGCGTGGCATTGAGCGCCGACGACCAGCTGCGCGCGGAACTGATCCAGCAGCTGATGTGCCAGGGCGAGGTGGATGGCGCTGTGCTGGGCCAGCGCCATGGCGTGGATTTCGAGCGGTACTTCGCCGAAGACCTGCGGTCGGTGCAGCGGCTGCAGGAGGACGGTCTGGCGGAGTATCGCGAGGGCGTGGTGCGTGCCAGCGAGCCGGGACGGCCGCTGCTGCGGCTGCTGGCGATGTGCTTCGATCCGTACCTGCGCGCGGCGCATGAGCAGCCGCGTTACTCGCGTGCGATCTGAAAACTCAGCGCTTCCTGCCGACACCGCGCTCCGGATTGCGAGCGGCCATGCCATAGCCGCAGTGGGTCGTGTGGACCCGGCCGCCTATGTCGGTATAGGAGGTGGAATAGCTGCCGTCACTGTACTCGGTGCGGGTCCTTCCACCGATATCGGTGCGCGAGTACGAGGTGCTGCCGTCGCTGTAGCGGGCACGGACGTTGCCGGAGCTGTCCTTGCTCGAGGTCGAATAACTGCCATCGCTGTACTCGGTGCGGGTGTTCCCCGAAATGTCGATCTGTCTCGTCGAAGACGATCTGCCATCACTGTAGCGGCGGTGTACGTTCCCGGAGATGTCACGCCTGCTTGTCGCCGTGGAGCCGTCGCTGTATTCCGTTCGGGACGTATCGGACGTCACGCGCTGGGTCAGCGACGACTGCGCCATCGCCGGAAGACTGGAGGTGCAGAGCAGGGCAAGCATCAGGGCAGAAGTCTTCATGTGCGGGTTCCTTGTGCAATGCCCCGAAGGGCGGACGCCATCCTGTGCTGCGATGTTGGTGCCCGGAGCCGGAATCGAACCGGCATGGGGTTGCCCCCGGCGGATTTTAAGTCCGATGCGTCTACCAGTTTCGCCATCCGGGCCTGCAGCGCGGCGCCGATTGTAGCCCACCCACCGCGCCGTGGCCTGATCCTCCAGGGGGAGTGGCGTGCTTAACTGTCGTTCCTATTCATGTCATAGTCCCAGCCATCGTTCCCAGGGGGGGAGCCACCTGATGTCGCTACACGCGATTGCCTATGCCAGTGAGGCCCGTGCCGATCTGCAGACAACCGATCTTGATCGCCTGCTGGCCGATGCCACGGCATTCAATCGCGTAGCGGGTGTCACCGGTGTCCTGATGTTCGATGGGACGCGTTTCCTGCAGTATCTGGAAGGCCCGGAAGATGGCATCGATTCGGTGTTCCAGCGCATCGTCAATGCGCGCAGCCATGGACAGGTGAAGATGCTGTGCCGGGCACCGGTGCTGCAGCGGGCGTTTCCGCGCTGGTCGATGGGTACCCGCAGGATCGAGGCGGACCTGCTATCGCAGATCGTCGAGGCGGCATGGCCGGGTTTCCTGCTCGGCAGTGGTGGCTTCGAACGCCTGCTGCAGGCCTGGACCGGCGCAGACGGCGAGCTGGAGCCGGCGGCGGTCGCGCTGGGCTCCTGAGCCCGCCTTGGCGGCGGCGCGCCGGGGCCTTAGGCTGTAGCCTTTCTGGTGTGGGTTTCCCGGAGTGGTACAGCGAATGAGTGTGTGGGCCGAAGCCATGGCAACGCGAGCGCGATTGCATCCGTTGCAGGAAATGCGCCGATGAGCGCGCCGGTCGCGGCGGCCGTGGCGCCGCGCCTGGCAGTGATCGGCCTGGGTTACGTCGGCCTGCCACTGGCGGTGTCGTTCGGTCGCCACTGGCCGACCCTGGGTTTCGATATCGATGCCGGCCGCATCGCCGAGCTGCGCAGGGGCCAGGACCACACGCTGGAAGTGGAGGCTGAAGAGCTGGCCAGCGCGCATCAGCTGCAGTACGGCAGCGATGCGGCCCTGCTTGATGCCTGCAATGTCTACATCGTGACCGTGCCGACCCCGATCGATGCCTGCGAGCAGCCCGATCTGGAGCCGCTGCGTTCGGCCACCCGCCTGATCGCCAGCCATCTGCGCGAGGGCGATCTGGTGATCTACGAATCCACGGTGTATCCGGGCACCACGGAGGAAGTCTGCGTGCCGCTGCTGGAGCAGGGCTCGGGCCTGCGCTTCAACCAGGATTTCTCCTGCGGCTACAGCCCGGAACGGGTCAGCCCCGGCGATCGCCAGCGGCGCCTGTCCGACATCCGCAAGATCACCTCCGGTTCGACGCCAGAAGCCGCTGCGGTGATCGATGGCCTGTACCAGCGCATCATCGCGGCGGGCACGTTTCCGGCGCCGTCGATGCGCGTGGCCGAAGCGGCCAAGGTGGTTGAGAACATCCAGCGTGACGTCAACATCGCGCTGGTCAACGAACTGGCGCTGATCTTCGACCGGCTCGGCATCGATACCCAGGATGTGCTCGATGCGGCGGGCAGCAAGTGGAACTTCCTGCCGTTCCGGCCGGGCCTGGTCGGTGGCCACTGCATTGGCGTGGACCCGTACTACCTGCTGCACAAATCCGAGAGTGTGGGCTACCACCCTGACCTGATCCACACCGCGCGGCAGGTCAACAACCGTGTCGGTGAGCACGTGGCGGCGCGGGTACTGGCGATGCTGGCCGAGCGTGGCCGCGCGCCGGCACAGGCGCGGATCCTGGTGCTGGGCGTGACCTTCAAGGAGGATTGCCCTGACCTGCGCAACAGCCGCGCGCTGGAGCTTGCGCAGCGCCTGAGTGATGCCGGTGCGTGGGTTGAAGTCAGTGACCCGTGGGTCGGCCCCGCGGCGCTGGCCGATGAAGGTGTGCACTGGCTGGCCGAACCCGTGGCGGGAAGCTATGACGCAGTGGTGCTGGCAGTGGCCCATGCCCGTTTCAAGGCGATGGATGAAGCCCAGATCCGGGGCCTGCTGGCCCCCGGGGGACTGGTCTACGACGTGAAATCGGCCTGGCCGCGCAACGTCGTTGACGATCGCCTGTAAACCCGGCGGACGGGCGGCGCGGTAGACTCGGGGACAGTTGCAACCGAGGAAAGCCATGCACCGGTATATCGTCTACCTGCTCGCCATCCTGATGTTCCCGATATGCCTGTGGCTGGCCACGATCTGGCCGGCCTGGTACTGGGGCGTCGGCCTGACTGCCGCGATGGTGGCGCTGGGGACCTGGGATCTGCTGCAGAAGCGCAGCACGCTGCGCCGCAACTATCCGGTGATGGCGCATTTCCGCTACGGCCTGGAATCGATCGGCCCGGAGATCCGCCAGTACTTCGTGCAGAGCGACCTGGAAGACGTGCCGTTCTCGCGGCAGCAGCGTGCATTGATCTACCAGCGCGCCAAGAACGAGATGGACACGGTGCCGTTCGGTACCCTGCGCAGCACCTATGCGGTGGACTACGAGTGGATCAACCATTCGCTGGCACCCACCTCCATCGCCAAGCATGATTTCCGCGTGCTGATCGGCGCCAACTGCGCCAAGCCCTATTCGGCCAGCGTGTTCAACATCTCGGCGATGAGCTTCGGCTCGCTGTCGGCCAATGCGATCCGTGCGTTGAATGAAGGCGCGCGCCGCGGTGGCTTCTACCACGACACCGGCGAAGGCTCGATCTCGCCCTATCACCGCGAGATGGGCGGCGATCTGGTCTGGGAAATCGGCTCCGGCTATTTCGGTTGCCGTGACGAAAAGGGCGCTTTCAGCGAAGAGCGCTTCGTCGCCAACGCCACCCACGATCAGGTCAAGATGATCGAGATCAAGCTGTCGCAGGGCGCCAAGCCGGGCCACGGTGGCGTGCTGCCGGCACCGAAGGTGACCGCCGAGATCTCGGTGACCCGTGGCGTGCCGATGGGCGTGGACTGCGTGTCGCCGTCGCGTCACTCGGCGTTCTCGACGCCTGTCGAACTGCTGCAGTTCGTCGCGCGCCTGCGCGAGTTGTCCGGTGGCAAACCGGTGGGTTTCAAGCTGGCCATCGGCCACCCCTGGGAATGGTTCGGTATCGCCAAGGCAATGCAGGAAACCGGTCTGCTTCCCGACTTCATCGTGGTCGACGGTGCCGAGGGCGGCACCGGTGCGGCACCGGCCGAGTTCGTCGACCACGTCGGCGTGCCGATGCACGAAGCGCTGCTGCTGGTGCACAACACGCTGGTCGGCCTGGATCTGCGTGAGCGCATCCGCATCGGCGCGGCAGGCAAGATCACCAGTGCATTCGACATCGCGCGCACCATCGCACTGGGCGCCGACTGGTGCAATGCCGGGCGTGGCTTCATGTTCGCGCTGGGTTGCATCCAGTCGTTGAGCTGCCACACCGACAAGTGCCCGACCGGCATCGCCACCCAGAATCCGGCGCGCTGGAAGCATCTGGACGCACCAGACAAGGCCACGCGCGTGCACAGCTACCACGAGCACACACTGCATGCCTTGAAGGAACTGCTGTGTGCGGCCGGTCTGAACGATCCGGCCGAACTGGGGCCTGAGCACATCCTGCGTCGCGTTTCGCCGGTCGAGATCCGCTCGCTGGCCTCCTTGTACCGCTACCTGGAACCGGGCGAGCTGCTGCACAAGGTGCCCGACCACGCGGTGTTCCATGCGTTCTGGGCCGATGCGCGCAGCGACTCGTTCCAGCCGCCGCCGAAGATCCAGGCACTGCGCGCCAGCAAGTCTCGGTAGCTGCCGTTGTAGAGTCGAACCATGCTCGACTGCGTGCCTGGAACGGAGAACAGTCGAGCAAGCTCGACTCTACAAGGAGATGTCATGCAGTTCAGAACAGGCACGGCCGATGATGTAGCCACGCTGTGGGCGCTGCGCACGCGGTGTGTGCGCGAGACCTGCAGCAGCCATTACCCGCCGGAGGTGATCGCGCCATGGTCGGCCTCGCCACCGCCGTCGCAGTATGCGCGGCTGCTGGGGCAGGGCGGTTGCGTGGTGGCCGAGGATGCGCAGGGCGCCCTGCTTGGCTTCGGCGTGTTCGATACCGATGCCAATGAAGTCGATGCGTTGTTCGTTGATCCGGACCGGGGCGGCAAGGGGATCGGCCAGGCCTTGATGCAGCGCCTGCTGGCGATGGCCGACCGTGAGCGTGAGGTGGTGCTGTCGGCCTCGCTCAATGCCGTGTCGTTCTACCAACGGCAGGGCTTCATTACCGTGCGTGAGGAAGCCTACCCGCATCCCAGCGGCGTGGCGCTGGCCTCGGTGAGCATGCGCCGGCCGTGGTGACCGCCCGGCGATTGTAGAGTCGGGCCATGCTCGACTGCTTTTCCATCCAGTCGAGCATGGCTCGACTCTACAGGGCAGGCTTTACCGCCCGGCCAACCATCCGATCACACCTTCCGCCGCACGCAGGCCGCTGGCGTAACAGGCAGTGAGAAGATAGCCGCCGGTCGGGGCCTCCCAATCGAGCATCTCGCCGGCACAGAACACGCCGGGCAAGGCCCGCAGCATCAGGCCATCATCCAGTGCATCCAGGCGTACGCCACCGGCCGTGCTGATCACTTCGGCCATCGGTCGTGGCCGCAGCAGGCGCAACGGCAGCCGCTTGAGCGTGGAGGCCACGGCAGTCAGATCGTTGCCGGCCTCCTTGCCGAGGATCTCGAACACCAGCGCCGCCTTCACTGCATCCAGGCCGGCCTGCCGGCGCAGGTGCTCGCCGAAGCTGCGGCCCTTGCGCGGGCGAGACAGGTCGGCCAGCAGCCGTGCCTCGTCGCGGCCCGGCACCAGGTCCAGCCACAGCATGGCGTGGCCATCGCGGTTGATGGTCTCGCGCAGGTCAGCCGCCAGCGCGTAGATCAGGCTGCCTTCGATACCGTACTCGCTGGCCACGCATTCGCCCTGCAACGATTGCGGCTGTCCGGCCAGGTCGATCCAGTGCGCAACCACCGGTTTCAACGGTGCGCCGGCATTGCGCTGGGCGAAGAACGGCGTCCACTCCACGTCGAAACCGCAATTGGCCGACTGCAGGGGCGCAATGTCCACGCCACGGGCCTGCAGAGGCGCTACCCAGGCGCCATCACTGCCCAGCTGCGGCCAGCTGCCGCCGCCCATCGCCAGCACCGTGGCATCGGCATGGACATCGATCTCGCCCGCTTCGGTGACGAAGCGCAGCGCGCCGTCGTTGCTCCAGCCGATCCAGCGATGGTTGGCATGCAGGCGTACGCCTTGTTCCTTCAGCCGGCGCACCCAGCCGCGCAGCAGTGGCGCGGCCTTGCGGTCGACCGGGAACACGCGGCCGGAGCTGCCCACGTAGGTCTCCACGCCGAAACCGGCGGCCCAGTCACGCAGTGCCTGTGCGTCGAAGCCGTCCAGCCACTGGCCGACGGCCGCCGCCTGCTCGCGGTAACGGCTGTCGAACAGCGGCCGCGGATCGGAATGGGTGAGGTTGAGCCCACCCTTGCCGGCGATCAGGAACTTGCGGCCGGGCGAACCCTTGGCCTCGTACAGGTCGACGTCCAGCCCGGCCGCACGCAGGCGCTCGGCGGCGAACAGGCCGGCCGGGCCACCGCCGATCACGGCGACCCGACGCTGCATTGCGGTATTACGGTTTGACATCGAGCAGCTCGACGTCGAACACCAGCGACGAGCCGGCCGGAATCGGGCCGACCCGGCGGTCGCCGTAGCCGTAGTCCGGCGGGATCATCAACGTGCGCTTGCCGCCAACCTTCATGCCGGCCACGCCTTCATCCCAGCCACGGATGACCTGGCCGGCGCCGAGTGCGAAAGTGAACGGTTCGCCGCGGCTGACCGAGCTGTCGAAGGTCTTGCCGTGCCTGGTCTCGGTGCGGTTGTCGTAGATCCAGCCGGTGTAGTGCACGGTGACCTTGCTGCCGGCGACAGCCTCGGCACCGGTGCCGGGCACGCTGTCGATGCGCTCGAAGGTGGTCAGGGTGCCACCCGGCGGCGGGCCGGAGGGCTCGGTCGAACAGCCAGCGGCGGCGAGGGACAGCAGCAGGGGAAGCAGCAGGCGGCGCATCGGGCGTCTCCGGAAGGGCGCAGGGCGAGGGCGGCAAGGGTAGCGCATCGGTGCCGGGTATCATGGGGGCATGGCAAAACTTCTGCTCAATCTGCGCAACGTCGGCGACGACGAATATGCCGATGTCTGCACGCTGCTGGATCAGCATGGCATCGCCTGGTATCGCACCGAACCCAGCCCCTGGGGTATCTCCAACGGCGGCCTGTGGCTGCGCGAGGATGCCGATCATCCGCGTGCGAAGGCGCTGATGGCCGAGTATCAGGGCGCGCGCGGCGAGCGCGTGCGTGCAGAACGCGAGCAGGCGCTGCGTGACGGCACGGCGGAGACGTTCGGCAGCCTGTTGCGGAGGCGGCCGGTGTTCGTGGTGCTGGTGCTGCTGGGGATGGCGGGCGCGGCGGCGCTGGTGCTGCTGCCGTTCATGCTGTTGCGGGGGTAAAGGGGGCTTCCGGCCGGGTTGCACCCGGCACCCGGTAGTGCCGGCCGCTGGCCGGCAACAGCAAAAGCAGGCATTCCGTGGGATGGCAGGGCGGTGTGGGCAGGCGGGACACGCCGTAAACCCATCCCTGGGGGCTCGATGGCGCCATCCATGGCGCCAACGGTCCCGCCTGCCCACACCGCCCCGCCCTGACAGTCTCCGCGGTCTTCCGCAGATCCATGCCACGCGTGGATGAACGGTAAATCTGATCCTGGGATGGTCTGGCGCTAAAATGGCGGAATGATCGCCAATACCGCCGCCTACCATTTCGCCGTCATCGACGCTCCCCAGGTCCTGTGCGACCAGCTGCTGGCGCGTGCCGAGGCGGCTGGGCTGCGGGGCACGATCCTGGTGGCGGGCGAGGGGCTGAACCTGTTCCTCGCCGGTGCGCCGGCGTCGGTCGAGGGCTTCTACGCGGCGCTGCACGCCGATGCACGTTTTGCCGATATGCGGGTCAAGACCAGCCTCAGCGAGCACCAGCCGTTTGCGCGGCTGAAGGCCAAGGTGAAGGACGAGATCATCAGTTTCCGCCGCGATGATGGCCAGCCGCTGGAGTACCCGCGTGCTCCGGCGGTCGATCCGGCCACGGTGCAGCGCTGGCTGCGGCAGGGTCACGACGACGCCGGCAAGCCGGTGGTGATGCTCGACACCCGCAACCTGCAGGAAGTGGAGTACGGGACCTTCAAGGATGCACTGGTGCTGCCCATCCACAAGTTCACCGACCTGCCCGAGGCGCTGGCGCCGCACCGCGAGGCGTTGAAGGACAGCACCGTGGTCAGCTTCTGCACCGGCGGTATCCGCTGTGAGAAGGCGGCGTTGTGGATGGTCAACGACGGCATGGACAACGTGCTGCAGCTGGATGGCGGCATCCTGGGTTATTTCGAGGACGTCGGTGGCGAGGGCTACGAAGGCCGCTGTTTCGTGTTCGACGAGCGCGTGGCGCTGGATGCCGAGCTGAAGCCGATGGTCGACCAGCCACTGCCCGAACCGCGCCCCAGCGCGTTCTGACCGCACTTTGGTAGAGCCGGCCGCTGGCCGGCTGCAAGGGCTGTCTGTCTGCCGGCCAGCGGCCGGCACTACCCGACACGCGTGGCGCCCCAGGCCCTGCCCGGCGGGCCCTGAACCCATCCCGCAGGAATCAGCATCCCGCCATCGTCACTGGCCGCCGTGCCTGGCCGACCCCATGCATGGGGAATCCTGTGACGGAAAACCGCTGATGATCCCGTTGTCGATTCTCGACCTGGCCCCGGTCTGCGAGGGCAGTGACACCACCGCCGCCTTCGCCAACATGCTGGAACTGGCCCAGCACGCCGATGCGCTGGGCTACCGCCGCTACTGGCTGGCCGAACACCACAACATGCCCGGCATCGCCAGTGCGGCCACGGCCGTGCTGATCGGCCATGTGGCCGGTGGCACCAAGCGCATCCGCGTCGGTGCCGGCGGCATCATGCTGCCCAACCACGCGCCGCTGCAGGTGGCCGAACAGTTCGGCACGCTGGCCTCGCTGTATCCCGACCGCATCGACCTCGGGCTGGGCCGGGCGCCCGGCACCGACCAGCCCACCGCACGCGCCCTGCGCCGCTACTTCGACAGTGCCGACCAGTTCCCGCAGGACGTGCGCGAGCTGCTGCACTATTTCGAGCCGGTGCAGCCTGGCCAGGCCGTGCAGGCGGTTCCCGGTGGCGGCCTGCGCGTACCGACCTGGATCCTGGGTTCGAGCCTGTTCGGGGCGCGCATGGCCGCTTCGATGGGCCTGCCGTACGCGTTCGCCTCGCACTTCGCCCCGGACGTGATGGACGAAGCGCTGGCGGTCTATCGCCGCGAGTTCCGCCCCTCGGCAACGCTGAAGCAGCCGCATGCGATGCTGGCGCTGAACGTTGTTGCCAGCGACAGCGAAGCCGAGTCGCGCCGCCTGTTCACCAGCCAGCAGCAGAGTTTCGTCAACCTGCGGCGCGGTCGCCCGGGCAAGATCCCGGCACCGATCGACGACATCGAAACCTTCTGGGAACCGCATGAAAAGCTGGGCGTGGAGCGGGCATTGGCCTGCACCGTGCTGGGTGATCCGCAGCAGGTGGCCGACGGCATCGCCGCCTTCGTCGAACGGCACGCGCCCGACGAACTGATGCTCACCGCCAACCTGTATGACCACCGTGCGCGCCTGCGTTCGTTCGAACTGGCGATGCACGCCTGGCACGCTCGCCACGCGGGCTGAACACTTGCGTCACGGGCTGTTGCAGCCACACCGCGTCTGATGGGGGCTCATCCCAATGGAGCCCCCCCATGGCCGATACCCGTGCCGAACACATCACCCAGCTGGCCGAACTGATCAAGGACGTGGAGGTGGCGATGTTCACCACCACCGGGGTGGATGGCCGCCTCTACAGCCGGCCGCTGGCCACCCAGCAGGTCGCGTTCGGCGGTGACCTGTGGTTCGTCATCACCGCCGACAGCCCGAAGGTGGCCGAGATCGCACTCGATCCGCGGGTGAACGTGGCCTATGCCTCGCCCTCGAAGAACACGTATGTGTCGGTGTCCGGTCGCGCTCGCGTGGTGGATGATCGCGCGAAGATCGAGGAACTGTGGTCGCCGGCAATGAAGCTGTTCTTCCCCGGCGGCAAGGAGGATCCCAACCTGCGCCTGATCCATGTGCGGGCCGATTCGGCCGAGTACTGGGATGGCCCGGGTACGCTGCTGGGCAAGGCGCTGACGTTCGTGCTGTCGGCGGTGCAGGACGAACCGGGACAGTTGGCCGACAACGGATTCATCGACCTGCGCTGATGGCTGATGTCCGGTACCGGTAGTGGCGGCCG
>NZ_JAPTFX010000070.1:0-22173 GCF_030985895.1 Stenotrophomonas sp. Sm6012
CCCCCCCCCCCCCCCCCCACTACCCCAAGGAGAGACCTATGCGAAAGACAGGGATGTGGGTGTTCGCCGGGCTGCTGCTGGCCCCCGCCGTGCAGGCCGCACCGGCCTGCCAGGCGCCGGTGGCCGTGGCGCGCGCGTTCTACGAGGCGACGACGGGCAAGGGGGATCTGCTGGAGCCGCCGCCTGCGCTGGTCAGCCCGGCATTCGGCAAGGCGCTGCGCGGCGAACGTGCCTGCCAGGTGCGTGAGCAGGGCATCTGCACGATCGATTCGGACCCTTGGCTGGATGGCCAGGACGGTGACATCGACAGCGCGGTGGACTACCAATGGCGGCAGGATTCGGCCAGCGCTGGCGTGGTCGAGATGCGCTACACCGTGTGGAAGCAGGCGCGCCTGACCCGCGTACCGATGGCCCGGCAGGGCAACGGCTGCTGGCAGGTCGATGACATCGTTACCAGTCGCGGCCAGTCGGTGCGGAAGATCCTGGCCCAGCCGGTGCCCTGAACCGCCTACGGCATCCACGCACGGTGCTGTCCAGTTGCCGGCCAGCGGCCAGCACTACCATGTGATGTTGGGGTGGGTGCCGACCTGGGTCGGCACGCCGCTATCGCGAATGCCCGAACACCAGTTCGATCACGAACTGGCTGCCGAAGAACGCCAGCAGCAGCAACAGCATCGCCGCCAGCGTCCAGTGCACCGCCTTCATGCCGCGCCAGCCATAGCGGCGGCGGCCGATCAGCAGCACGCCGAACACGATCCACGACAGCACGCTGAGCACGGTCTTGTGCACCAGCTTCTGTGCCAGCAGGTCGTCGACGAACAGCACGCCGGTGACCAGAGTGAGGGTCAGCAGCGCGAAACCGACGGTGATGACCCGGAACAGCAGCGATTCCAGGTCGGCCAGCGGTGGCAGTGCGCGCAGCCACGGGCGGAATTCGCGGCGGCGCAGCGCACGCTCCTGCAGCCACAGCATGATCGCCAGCAGTGCGGCGATGCTCAGCGTGGCGTAGGCCAGCAGCGCCAGCCAGGCGTGGCTGGCCAGGCGCCAGCCCAGCACCTTGCTCGGTTCGTGGCCGTAGCCGTGGTAGGCCAGCAGCAGCACGGCGGCCAGCGGGAACACCACCACGCCCAGCGCCGACATCCGCCCGCGTGCGCCGACCAGCGAGGTCAGCCAGGCCATGCCCAGCCCCACCAGCGACAGCGCGGCGAAGAAGTGCATGTCCGGCCCGCCATTGGTGCGCATCGCCACCATCACGTGGTAGCCGGCATGCAGCAGCATCGCCGGCAGGGCCGGCCACAGCCAGGTGGGGGAACCGTTGGTTTCATCGCGGCCGAGCGCGCGCACCAGCAGGGCACTGGCAGCCAGGTAGAGCAGGACGGCGATGAGAACGATTGTCATCGTTGCAGTTTCGCATACCCCCGCGGTGGTGGCGACGGCCGCGGCGTCGCAGCCCGGCAGGTGGGGCGGACCCGTTATACTGTCTGCCTTATTGTCCCCCGTTTTCAGACAGGTCGTACCGCATGTTCGAGTCCCTGACCCAGCGCCTTTCCGGCACCATCGAGCGCCTGCGTGGCCGCGGCCGCCTGACCGAGGAGAACATCCGCGAGGCGACCCGCGAGGTCCGCATCGCGCTGCTCGAAGCCGACGTCGCGCTGCCGGTGGTGCAGGCCCTGATCGAGCGCATCAAGGTGCGCGCGGTCGGCCAGGAAGTGCTGAAGTCGCTGACCCCGGGCCAGGCCCTGATCAAGGTCGTGCGCGATGAGCTGACCGCGGTGATGGGCGCTGAAGCCAGCGACCTGAACCTCAATGTTCCGGCCCCGGCCATCATTCTGATGGCCGGCCTGCAGGGCGCCGGCAAGACCACCACCGTGGGCAAGCTGGCCAAGCACCTGAAGGAAAAGCGCAAGAAGAAGGTGATGGTGGTGTCGGCCGACGTCTACCGCCCGGCCGCGATCGAGCAGCTGAAGACCCTCGCCGAGCAGGTGGGCGTGCTGTTCTTCCCGTCCAGCGCCGACCAGAAGCCGGAAGCCATCGTCCGCGCCGCCATCGATGATGCGCGCAAGTCGTTCGTCGACGTGCTGCTGGTCGATACCGCCGGCCGCCTGGCCATCGACGAAGCGATGATGGCCGAGATCAAGGCCCTGCACGCTGCCGTGAACCCGGCCGAAACCCTGTTCGTGGTCGATGCCATGACCGGCCAGGACGCGGCCAACACCGCCAAGGCCTTCGGTGATGCACTGCCGCTGACCGGCGTGGTGCTGACCAAGACCGACGGTGACGCCCGTGGCGGTGCCGCGCTGAGCGTGCGCTACATCACCGGCAAGCCGATCAAGTTCGTCGGCGTCAGCGAAAAGCCGGAAGGCCTGGACGTGTTCCACCCGGACCGCATCGCCAGCCGCATCCTGGACATGGGCGACGTGCTGTCGCTGGTCGAGCAGGTCGAGCAGCAGGTCGACAAGGACAAGGCCGCCAAGCTGGCCGAGAAGGTCGCCAAGGGCAAGAAGTTCGACCTGAACGACATGCGCGACCAGCTGGAGCAGATGCAGAACATGGGCGGCATCGGCGGCCTGATGGACAAGCTGCCGGGCCTGGGCAACATCCCCGACCATCTGAAGCAGCAGGTCAGCCAGGGCAAGGAAGTGCCGCGCATGATCGCCATCATCAGCTCGATGACCAAGAAGGAACGGCGCAACCCGAACCTGCTCAACGGCTCGCGCCGCGCGCGCATCGCCAAGGGCTCGGGCGTGACCCCGGCCGACGTCAACAAGCTGATGAAGCAGTACATGCAGATGGAAAAGATGATGAGCAAGATGGCGGGCGGCGGCATGAAGGGCATGCTGCGCAGCATGAAGGGCATGATGGGCGCCATGGGCGGCCGCGGCATGCCGTTCCGTTGATGCCTGAAAGGGGGAGGGCGCAGGGGGCCGGGACCGGCACTTGCGTGGCCAGCCCCCTGTTGCTTGACTACGAGTTGATCTGACAAGGGAATGCACATGAAGAAGATGATCGTGGCAGCGGCGCTGGTGCTGGCGCTGGCCGCCTGCAAGGACGACACCTCGGTATCGCAGAAGGCCGGCAGTGCCATCAGCGGTACCGCAGCCGATTTCGTCGCTGGCTTGGGCGAAGGCGTGGACAAGCGCATGAACGTGACGCTGCAGGCCGATCCGGGCCTGGCGGCGCGGGGCCTGACCGTGACCCTGGGCAAGAGCCGCGGCATGGGTTCCAAGGAAGCGGCCGTGTATGTGGTGGCCGACAAGGCCTTCAAGGGCAAGCTGGTTGCGCGTGCGCTGGATGCCGAGGGCACCGAAATCGGCCGTGCATCGGCCGAGGCGGAATTCGCCGCCGACGACGCACGCTATGTCACCTTCCAGTTCAACGAGGAAATGGACAGCCAGCTGGTGCGCACCTACGCAGTGGTGGCGCGCTGATCCTCGCGCGGCCAGCCCCTCGGGTTCTGGCCGCAGCGACTGGCGTATGCTGGGCGGCGACTTCTCCCGCAGGTATGTCGCGTGAACGCATCGCCGATTCTTGAACGCGCCGACGCCTTCTGTCGGCGTTTTTCATTGCAGCTTCCGATCCTGCTGGCACCGATGGCCGGCGCCTGCCCGGTGCCGTTGTCGGCTGCGCTGGCCAACGCCGGCAGCATGGGCGCGATGGGCGCGGTGCTGTCGTCATCGGCCGATATCGGCCGATGGATGGACGACTTCCGCGCCGCTTCCACCGGTCCGGCGCAGGTGAACCTGTGGGTGCCGGACCCGGCGCCGACCCGGGATGTTGCCGCCGAGGCTGCCAGCCGCGCCTTCCTTGCGCAGTGGGGCCCGGACGTGCCGGCCAGCGCCGCCGATGCCACGCCTGCCGACTTCGAAGAACAGTTCGCCGCGCTGCTGGCGGCGCGCCCGGCAGTGGCCTCGACCATCATGGGCGTGCTGCAGCCACGCCACGTGCAGCAGCTGAAGGATGCCGGCATCGCCTGGATCGCCTGTGCGACCACCTTGTCCGAAGCACGCGCCGCACAGGACGCCGGCGCCGATGCGGTGGTGGCGCAGGGCGTGGAAGCGGGTGGCCACCGTGGCTCCTTTGATCCGGCGATGGCCGAGCGCCAGCTGGTCGGGCTGTTCGCGCTGCTGCCGCGCCTGGCCGATCACCTGCGGATTCCGGTCATCGCTGCCGGTGGCATCGCCGATGGCCGTGGCATTGCCGCCGCGCTCACCCTCGGCGCCAGTGCCGTGCAGATCGGTACCGCCTTCCTGCGCACGCCCGAAGCGGCGATTGCCTCGGCGTGGGCCGATGGGCTGGCCGCCAGCGAGCCGGAGGATACCTGGCCGACCCGTGCCTTCAGTGGCCGCCTCGGCCGTGGCCTGGCCACCCCTTATGTGCGCGCCGCCGCCGCGGACGGCGCACCTGCGCCGCGCCCGTACCCGGTGCAGCGCGGGCTGACCGCACCGATGCGCAGGCAGGCCGTGCAGGAAAACCGGCTGGCGGCGATGCAGGCCTGGGCCGGGCAGTCGGCATGGATGGCCCCGGCACAGCCGGCCGCCGAGGTGCTGCGTGGCATCTGGCAACAGGCGCAGGCGCTGCTGCGATGACGGTGACCTGCAACGGCCAGCCGGCGCAGGTCGAATATCTGCTGCCGGCACTGGTCAACTATGGTCACTTCACCTCGCTGCAGGTGCGCGGCGGTGCGGTGCAGGGGCTCGATCTGCATCTGGCGCGGCTGTCGCAGGCCACGCGCGAACTGTTTGGCACCGAACTGGATACGGCGCAGGTACGGGCGTGGATGGCGCAGGCCCTGCAGCAGGCGGCGCGGGCCGATGCCTCGCTGCGGGTGACGGTGTACTCGCGCCACTTCGATTTCCGCAGCCCGCTGGCGGCGGTGCCGGTGGACGTGCTGGTGGCCGTCTCCACGCCGGTGGCGCTGAGCGCACCCAAGCGGGTGCGCAGCGTGGCGTGGCAGCGCGAGCTGCCGCAGATCAAGCACGTAGGCACTTTTGGCCTGTTCGCCGAGCGGCGTGCGGCGATGGCCGAGGGCTTCGACGATGCCTTGCTGGTCGGCAGCGACGACTGCATCAGCGAAGGCACAACCTGGAACCTGGCCGTCCACGACGGTCACCAGTTGCTCTGGCCGCGCGCCCCGGCCCTGCGGGGTACCGCCGAGCGCCTGCTGATGCAGCACTGGCCCGGCCCGCAGGTCACCCGGCCTCTCCCGCGGGCGGCCCTGGCTGGCGTGAAGGCGGCCTTCGCCTGCAATGCCAGCGGCCTGTGGGCGCTGGAGGCCATCGACGGGCATGTCCTGCCGGGTTCGCAGGCGCTGGCTGAACAGGGTAGGGCGGTGCTGGCAGGGGTGCCTTGGGACGATCTGGGCTGAAAGCCCCGCCGGGCAGGGCCCGGTGCTACCGTGAAGGTCGGGCACCCCCGGGGTTGGCTCGGCCCGGCTCTGCCGCTATAATCGCCCGCTTACCTCGCCATCCTGGCGACTGGGCAATAGGAAAAACACCATGGTCAAGATTCGACTGACCCGCGGCGGCGCCAAGAAGCGTCCGTTCTACCACATCATCGTCACCGACGTGCGCAGCGCGCGCGACGGCCGCAACATCGAGCGCGTTGGCTTCTACAACCCGGTCGCCCAGGGCGCCGAGAAGCGCATCGAGCTGGACCTGGCCCGCGTTGACCATTGGGTCAAGAACGGCGCCCAGCCGACCGACAAGGTCCGCAACCTGATCAAGGAAGCGACCAAGTCCCAGGCCGCTGCGGCCTGATCCTGACGGGCCACGCTTCGGCGTGGCCCTCTTGGTTGAAGCAGATGAAAGATATCGAGCGCCGCATCCTGCTGGGCAGGGTTGTCGGCGCTTTTGGTGTGCGCGGCGAGATCAAGCTCGAGTCCTGGACCGAGCCACGTTCCGCCATTTTCCGTTACCAGCCGTGGATCGTGCGCAGCCCGTCCGGCGTGGAAACCACGATTGAAGGTGTGCGTGGCCGCGACAGCGGCAAGCACCTGGTCGCACGTTTCCCCGGCGTCGAGGACCGCGATACCGTCGAAGCGATGCACGGCACCGAGATCTACGTGGCGCGCAGTGCGCTGCCGCCGCCGAAGCCCGATGAGTACTACTGGGTGGACCTGGAAGGCCTGGACGTGAAGACCACCGAGGGCGTCGCCCTGGGCCAGGTCTCGCACCTGTTCAGCACCGGCGCCAACGACGTGGTGGTGGTCCGTGGTGACCGCGAGCGGATGATTCCGTTCGTGCAGCCGGACTTCGTCAAATCGGTCGACTTCGAGGCCAACCTGGTCGTGGTCGACTGGGATCCCGAGTTCTGAGTGTGAGCATGCGTTTCGACGTCATCACCCTGTTCCCCGAGTTCCTCGCCCAGTCCGCTGGGTTGGGCGTGGTCGGGCGTGCGCAGGAGAAGGGCCTGTTCAGCCTGCATGGCTGGAATCCCCGTGATTACGCCGAAGGCAACTACCGCCGGGTGGACGACCGTCCGTTCGGCGGTGGCCCGGGCATGGTGATGCTGATCGAGCCGCTGCAGGCCTGCCTGCAGGCGATCCGCGACGCCGACCCGACCCCGGCGCGGGTGATCTACCTCAGCCCGCAGGGCGCACCGCTGACCCAGGCCAAGGTGCGGGAACTGGCGGCATTGCCGCGCATGGTCCTGCTCTGCGGCCGCTACGAAGGCATCGACGAGCGTTTCCTGGAAGCCAATGTCGACGAGGAGATTTCCCTCGGCGATTACGTGCTGTCCGGGGGCGAGCTGGGCGCGGCGGTGATCATCGACGCCGTGGCCCGCCTGCAGGACGGCGCCCTGAACGACGCCGAATCTGCGGCGCAGGACAGCTTCGAGGGCGACCTCGGCCTGCTCGACTGCCCGCACTACAGTCAGCCGGCCCAGCATCCGCTGGGTGACGTGCCGGAGGTGCTGCGCTCGGGCAACCACGCGGCCATCGCTGCATGGCGTCGCCAGCAGTCGCTGGTCCGTACCGCCCAACGGCGCCCGGATCTGCTGGATGAACAGGCACTGGGCAAGGCCGACCGCAAACTGCTGGACCAGGCCCGGCAGGCCCTGAAACAGAAGGCCGGCCCCTAGCGCAGGGCTGGCTTTATCGGCTATAATGGCCAATTCCCGCCAGCCCCGGCCGGCGCGCGCAGTACCCACAACAAACGTGCAGCACAGTCCAGTGACTGCATCAGCCTACGTTGTCGAAACGACACACCCACCCGAACAAGAATCGGTGTAACCCATGAGCAAGCTGAACAAGTCCATCGTCGCGGAATTCGAATCCGCCCAGATCACCCGCGAACTGCCGAAGTTCAGCCAGGGCGACACCGTTGTCGTCAACGTGAAGGTGAAGGAAGGCAGCCGCGAGCGCGTGCAGGCCTACGAAGGCGTTGTGATCGCCACCAAGAATGCCGGCCTGAACTCCTCGTTCACCGTCCGCAAGATCTCGCACGGCTACGGCGTCGAGCGCGTCTTCCAGACCCACAGCGCCATCATCGACTCGGTCGAAGTGAAGCGTCGTGGTAAGGTCCGCGCCGGCAAGCTGTACTACCTGCGTGGCCTGGAAGGCAAGGCTGCCCGCATCAAGGAAGACCTGGCTGCCGCTGCTGCCGCCAAGGCTGCCCGTCTGGCCGAAAAGGCCTGATAAACAACTTCGGTTGTTGCCGCGACGGCCACCTTCGGGTGGCCGTTTGCGTTTCCGGCAGTGCATCGGTCACGATCAGGTGATGAGCGACATCAATCCGCGCTATCCCGCCGCAATCCAGTCGGCGCTGCGCTTTCTCGACGGCAAGGGGCTGGCGCGTGCGCAATCGGCCCCGCTGTTGCATCGGCTGCTGTGGCGCGTGGGCGTCGCACTGCCGCCGCCGATCCTGGCTGGCTTCGGCACCAATGCATTGGTGCAGGGCCTGTTGTTCGGGCTGTTCTGGACCGGCCTGATGTGGATGATGCTGTGGCAGGGCAGCGAGCGCCCGCTGGCGTTGCTGCTGGCGGCCGGGTTGCTGGCCGGTGCCTTGTTCGGCGTGGTGATGGCGGCGCTGATGCATTCGCTGCGGCGTCACCGCAAGCTGCCGGGCTGGCGCCAATTCCTGGCCGGCCAGACGGACTGAACCGATGGCGCAGCGCGCCGTGACCGGCGGGCAGGCGCCGCGCTAGGCTGCGCTTTCCACTCAGATGGACGTGCCGTGCGATGCCTGCCAAGCGAACCGCACCTTCCGCCGTTCCCAGGCTGCTGTCCGGCGGCAACCCGCAGATCGCCAGGGGCGAGGGCGATGCCACGGTGCAGGCCTACATCGCGGCGATGCCGGACTGGAAACGACCGATCGGCGAGCGCCTGGATGCGCTGATCGAGCAGGCCGTGCCCGGCGTGCACAAAGCGGTGAAATGGAACTCGCCGATGTATGCGGTGGCCCCGGGCGCAGGCTGGTTCCTCAGCTTCCATTGCTTCACGCGCTACATCAAGGTCGCGTTCTTCCGCGGCGCTGCATTGAAGCCGGTGCCGCCCGAGCCATCCAGAAGCGCCGATACGCGCTACCTGCACCTCCCGCAGGACGGCGTGCTGGATGAAGCACGCTTCCTCGACTGGGTGCGGCAGGCGGCCGCATTGCCCGGCGAGCGCATGTAAGCCCGACGTTTCGATCTTCTTCCCGACGAGAGCACCTGATGGCCACGCATGCACCCAACCCTGCCGATGCCGGAACCCCGGCGGCCGAACTGATCGATGCACGCATCGCCGAACTGGGCGACTGGCGTGGCGAAACGCTGGCACGCGTGCGCGCGCTGATCCATGAAGCGCTGCCGGAGGTGCAGGAGACCTGGAAGTGGCGCGGCACGCCGGTGTGGGAATACAACGGCATCCTGTGTACCGGCGAGACCTACAGGAAAGCGGTGAAACTGACCTTCGCCAACGGTGCGGCACTGGCGGACCCGAAGGGTCTGTTCAATGCCAGCCTGGACGGCAACACGCGGCGCGCGATCGACATCCATGAAGGCGTGATACCCAATGCCGCCGCGTTCAAGGCGTTGCTGCGCGAGGCAGCGATGTTCAACGCGGCGAAAAAGAAGAAGCGGTAGAGCCGGCCGCTGGCCGGCTGTTGCACGCCGGCCAGCGGCCGGCTCTACCGTGGCGGGGCTGACTCCAGCGCCGCATCCGGGTCGGCCACTGGTGACGGCGGGCAGGCCGGAATTTCCGAGGGCGTGGCCAGTTGCTCGGCGTGCGAAGGTTTGCCGATCATCTTCGCCTTGCGCCAGCCGCCCCAGCGGTAATACGCCAGCGACAGCAGCATCGACACGAACGAGCTGACCGGGAAACTCCACCAGATCGCATCGGCGCCCCAGTACGGCTGCAGCAGTTCGGCGAACGGCACGCGCACGCCCCACAGCGAGCCGGCCAGGATCAGCAGCGGTGGAATCACCGCGCCGGTCGAGCGCACCACGCCGGAGATCACGAAGCTGACGCCGAAGAACAGGAACGAGCCGATCACCACATGGTTGAGATGGCGGGCGATGCCCAATGCCTCGCTGGCCGGCGGCAGGAACAGCGCCAGCAGCTGGCGATCGAACACCACCAGCGGCAGGATCAGCGCGCCGGTCAGCAGGAAGTTGAACAGCACGCCCTGGCGTGCGGTACCGCGCACGCGGTCCCAGCGCTGTGCGCCCACGTTCTGCGCGGCCATCGACGAACACGCCGCACCGATCGCCATCGCCGGCATCTGCAGGTAGTTCCACAGCTGCAGCGAGGCGCCATAGCCCGCGCCGGTCGCGGTGCCGTACTGGTTGACCATGGTCATCAGCAGGATCACCGACAGCGAGATCAGCACCATCTGCAGGCCCATCGGCACGCCCTTGAGCACCAGCGCCTTGAGGATGGTCAGGTCGAGCTTGAACAGGCGCATGTCGGCACGCCCCAGCCACAGCGTGTGGCGCTTGTGGCGCATGTACAGCAGCAGGCCGGCCAGCGACAGGGTCTGCGCGACCAGCGTAGCCCAGGCCGAGCCGGCGATGCCCAGCGCGGGGAATGGCCCCATGCCGAAGATCAGCACCGGGTTCAGCACGATGTCCAGCGCCACCGACACCATCAGGAAGCGGAACGGCGTACGCGAATCGCCGGCACCGCGCAGCGCGGCGGTGAGGAAGGCGAACGCGTACAGCGTCGGCATCGCCAGGAAGATGATCTGCAGGTAGGCCTCGGCCAGCGGCAGCGAGGCGGCCGGCGTGCCCATCGCCGCCAGCAGCGAATGCGCCATGAACCAGCCGGCGATGGCGATGATCACCGACAGGCCGATGAAGAAGGTGGCGCTGGTACCGACCACGCGTCGCGCCTGGGCGATGTCGCGTGCGCCGATGGCCTGGCCGATCAGGATGGTCGAGGCCATGCCGAAACCGAACACCGAGCCGATCAGGAAGAACATGATGTTGTTGGCGTTCGCGGTGGCGGTCAGCGCCGCCTCGCCGAGGAAACGCCCCACCCACACCGCATTCACCGAACCATTCAGCGACTGCGCGATGTTGCCGGCCAGGATCGGCAGGGAAAACAGCAGGAGATTGCGGCCGATCGGGCCGGAGGTCAGGTCAAGCGGCGCTTTGGCCATGGAGTGGTGATCGATTCCCGGGAGGCGCACACTAGCACCAAGCCGGTTTGCGGGATGTGGCAATGCATCAACGACTACGGGTGGGACGGAGCATGGCGCTGGCCTTGATCGGCGTCGTACTGGCCGCATGTTCGATGGACGACCGGGTGGGCGATACCCAGATCCGGCCGACCGACCGGCCCGAATGCCTGGTCGGCAGTCAGCGCCAGGATCTCGCGTCCGGCGTTCGACCGCTGATCGGCGGCACCGGCTGCCGGGCCGATCCGGACAACCCGCGTCCCCTGAACAAGCCACCGGAGTAGTAGGCACCGATGCATGAGCTTTCCCCGCTGTCGCCCAGTGTCCGCCTGGACATCTGGTTGTGGGCGGCCCGATTCTTCAAGACCCGCAGTCTGGCCAAGCAGGCCATCGAGACCGGCAAGGTCAGCGTGGCTGGCCAGCGCCCGAAATCCTCGCGCGCGGTGCGTGTGGGTGAGCAGCTGCAGATCGATCGCGGTGAAGAGCATTTCGAGATCCAGGTACTGGGCCTGAGCGACCAGCGCGGACCGGCCCCGGCGGCGCAGCAGCTGTACGCCGAGAGCGAAGCCTCGAAGGCGCGTCGTGCCGAGCAGCGTGCATTGCGCATCGCTGCCCGCGATGGCTTCCAGCCGCCGGAGCACAAGCCGGACAAGCGCGCGCGGCGGTTGATACGTGCGCTGGGCGATCTGGACGCGCTTTGAGGGTAGTCGCCCACCTGGGTGGGCGTTGTGCCCGGTTGCCGACCAAGGTGGGCATCTACCGGTTCATGGCCGGGCGGCACGCGCTGTGCCGCGCGTACTCAGGCTGCGTTCGGTGTGTGCCCTGCACGTTGGATCGTCCTTCTCATGGAAGACCCTCATGTTCCTGCGCCGCAGCCTGCTGTGCCTGGCCCTCGCCACCGCCGCCCCGGCGTTCGCCGCCGACATCACCTTCTGGGATACGCCGCAGCGCGGCGGCAACAGCTTCAACGAGAATCCGCCGGACCGTGCCTACTTCCAGGCGCTGCGTGCCACTGGCGCGACCTGGGTACGGCTGAGCCCGGACAAGTGGAAAAGCGCCGGCGGCCGTGACTTCCTGATCGGCGATGCCGACCATTACCAGGGGCTGGTGCAGGCCGACGTGGCCACCCTGCGGCGTGCGCTGGATGACGCCAATGCGTCGGGCCTGAAGGTGGTGCTGGTGCCGTTGTCGCTGCCCCTGTTGCGCTGGAAGCAGAAGAACGGTGACAAGGTCGACCAGCGCCTGTGGCAGTCGATGGACAACCATCTGCCTGCGCAGCGCTTCTGGCGTGATCTGGCCACTGCACTGAAAGGGCATCCCGCACTGGCCGCCTACAACCTGATCAACGAACCGGCACCGGAATATGGCACCGCGCTGGCCGAACACGCCCCGCGTGAGGCGATGCGGAAGTGGTATGCCGGGGTGCAGGACGGCCCGCGCGATCTGCGCGTGCTCTACCGAGGACTGATTGCCAGCGTGCGTGCGGTGGATGCGGACATGCCGCTGATGCTCGATGCCGGTTGGTACGCGGCGGCGGACGCGTTTGATTACTGGCCGGCACCGCTGGACGACGCGAAGCTGCTGTACAGCGTGCACATGCACGAGCCGTACGCCGCTACCAGCGCGCCCAACCAGAAGCGTCCCACGCCGTACCGCTACCCGGCAGAGGTGCCATTCGGCGCGGGCAGCGAACGCTGGGACAAGTACCGCGTACGCAGCTACCTGCAGCAGCCGATGGATTGGGCGAAGACGCACGGGGTGGGGGCCAACCGCATGGTGGTCGGTGAATTCGGCTGCATGCGCCGCTGGCCCGACTGCAGCCGCTACCTGCAGGACGTGCTGCAGGTACTGGAACAGGACAAGGTGCACTGGGCGTTCTACGCCTTCCGCGAGGATGGCTGGGATGGCATGGACTACGAACTGGGCGACAAGGCGCTGCCGTGGTCGTACTGGCAGGCACAGGAACAGGGAAAGTCAGCGGTGCCGCCGCGCTCGATGCAGGCGCCGTTGTTCGCGCCGATCCTGCAGCGGCTGAAGGCCGGGAACCGGTAGGACGCCGGGCAGGGCCCGGCGTGATCCGTAGCGATGCAGATCATGCCGGGTCATCCCCAGCGACAGCGTCGGTCAGCGCTTGCCGCCGAGCAGGTTGCCGCCCAGCTTCAGCAGGTCGCCCATGCCGAACTGGCCGTCGCCGTCCTGGTCCAGCACGCTGCCGAGCAGGCCACCGGCAATGCCGCCCTGCTGCTGCACCTGCTGCTTTTCCTGGCCGAGCGCCTGGCTGAGCGAGCCGGCATCGGCCTGGCCACCCCCGAGGCGCTGGGCGAGGAAGGCCATCACGATCGGCGCGAGGATCTGCAGCAGCTGGCTGGTGCGGCCGCTGTCGAGCTGGGTGGCCTGGGCCAGGCCGGTTTCCACCTTCTGCTGGCTGCCGCCGAAGATGTGGCCGAGGATGCCGGCGCCATCGCTGGCGGCACCACCACCACCGCCGCCCAGCACCGAACCGAGCACGCTGCCCAGGTCCAGGCCGCTGTGGTTGTTCTGCAGTGCGCCGAGCAGCGCCTGCGCCCCCTGCGGCTGCGCGGCGTTGTTGCCCAGCGCGCCCATCAGCACCGGCAGCGCGGCGCTGATCGCGCCGGAGGCCTGGGTATCGCTGATGCCGAGCTGCTGCGACACCTGCTGCAGCGGAGCGCCCTGCAATTTGGCGAGAAGTTCATCGGTCAGGCTCATCAGGGGAATCCTCGATTGGGATGGGGCGTGCAGAAGGTACGACGCGGACCGTTAAAACGGCGACGCCGCCTCACGGGGAGGCGGCGTGCCGTACGCGGGGGAGGGCGATCAGAGCTCGATGTCTTCCGCGCCCGGGGTGGCGGCGGGGAAGTCGGTTTCCGGCTGCGCCGGCTTGAACGGATCCGACGGCTGGCTGGCCAACGCCTTCAGAGCTGCAGCGACGCCGGCACCGTAGGCCGGGTCGGCCTTGCTGCAGTTGTCGATGTGGCGCTGCTTGATGAAGTCCGGCGCATCACCCAGGGCGCGGGCGGTGTTGGCGAACAGACGGTCCTTCTGCGCCTGGTTGTAGCTGCGGAACAGCGCACCGGGCTGGCTGAAGTAGTCGGCGTCGTCCTCGCGGAAATTCCAGAAGTCGGCATCGCCGCGGATCTTCATCGGCGGCTCGCGGTACTGCGGCTGCTCCTGCCACTGGCCGTAGCTGTTCGGCTCGTAGTGCGGCAGGCCGCCGTAGTTGCCGTCCACGCGCATCGCACCATCGCGGTGGTTGCTGTGCACCGGGCAGCGCGCAGCGTTCACCGGAATCTGGTGGTGATTGACGCCCAGGCGGTAACGCTGCGCATCGGAATAGGCGAACAGGCGCGCCTGCAGCATCTTGTCCGGCGACGGGCCGATGCCTGGCACCAGGTTGCTCGGTGCGAACGCCGACTGCTCCACGTCCTGGTACCAGTTGACCGGGTTGCGGTTCAGTTCGAACTGGCCGACCTCGATCAGCGGGTAGTCGCTCTTCGGCCACACCTTGGTCAGGTCGAACGGATGCACGCGGTAGGTCTCGGCATCCAGTTCCGGCATGACCTGGATGAACAGCTTCCACTTCGGGAAGTCGCCCTTCTCGATCGCGGCAAACAGGTCGCGGCCGTGGCTTTCGCGGTCATGGCCGACCAGGATCTGCGCCTGCGCGTCGGTCAGCGATTCAATGCCCTGCTGGCTGACGAAGTGGAACTTCACCCAGAAGCGCTCGCTGTCGGCGTTGGTGAAGCTGTAGGTATGCGAGCCGAAGCCGTGCATGTGGCGGAAGCTGCGCGGGATGCCACGGTCGCTCATCACCACGGTCACCTGCAGCAGGGCTTCGGGCAGCAGCGTCCAGAAATCCCAGTTGTTGCGCGCGCTGCGCAGGTTGGTGTGCGGATCGCGCTTCACGGCCTTGTTGAGGTCGGCGAACTTGCGCGGGTCGCGCAGGAAGAACACCGGCGTGTTGTTGCCGACCAGATCCCAGTTGCCTTCTTCGGTGTAGAACTTCAGCGCGAAGCCGCGGATGTCGCGCTCGGCGTCGGCGGCGCCACGCTCGCCGGCCACCGTGGTGAAGCGGGCGAACATTTCGGTCTGCTTGCCAACCTTCTCGAACAGCTTGGCGCGGGTGTACTTGCTGATGTCGTGGGTGACGGTGAAGGTGCCGAATGCGCCCGAGCCCTTGGCGTGCATGCGGCGCTCGGGAATGATCTCGCGGTTGAGATTGGCCAGCTTCTCCAGCAGCCACACGTCTTCCATCAGCAGCGGGCCGCGCGGGCCGGCGGTCTTGCTGTTCTGGTTGTCCACCACCGGCGCGCCGAAGGCCGTGGTCATCGGGGTAACCGGGTCGTCACCGTGCTTCTGCTTCGGCGTGGTGCTCAGCTCGCGCTGCTGCTGGGCGCCTTCCTCAGGCGTCGGGGCGCTGTGGTAAGGGCACTTGGCGTTGTTGTTGTCGGACTGGCTCATCGGCTGGCTCCTGGTGGCGGTGAAGACGTGGGAAACATCTTCACTCGACTGTAGCTAGGGCCAGATGAAATGAATAATCGAATGATTCGTTCAGGTTGATAGATTCTGTCAATTGAAAGGCAGAATCGGATTTGTGGGGTCTTTCAATTGGCCTCCCGCGGCCAGGCGGGAGGCCATGTGCGTGCGCTGCGGTTACAGCAGCGCCTTCAGCCGGTACAGCGCTTCCAGCGCCTGCTTCGGGGTCAGCTCGTCGGGATCGATCGCCGCCAGTGCTTCCTGCGCTTTGCTGGATGGCGCTGCGAACAGGCCGAACTGCTGCGGTGCATCCAGCGCCTGCGGTGCCAGCTCGGCGGCATGGCTTTCATCGCCACGCTGCTCCAGCTCGGCCAGGCGACGGCGCGCCTGCGCCACGGTGGCGCGCGGCAGGCCGGCCAGTGCTGCCACCTGCAGGCCGAAGCTGCGGTTGGCCGGGCCGTCCTTCACCGCATGCATGAACACCAGCGCTTCGCCATGCTCGACCGCATCCAGGTGCACGTTGGCGATGCCGCTGCGGCCGCCTTCGTGCTGTTCGTCGGCCAGCGCGGTCAACTCGAAGTAGTGGGTGGCGAACAGCGTGTAGCAGCGGTTCTGGTAGGCCAGGTGGCGGGCCACCGCGTCGGCCAGGGCCAGGCCATCGTAGGTGGACGTGCCACGGCCGATCTCGTCCATCAGCACCAGCGAGTGCGCGGTGGCGTGGTGCAGGATGTAGCTGGTCTCGGCCATTTCGACCATGAAGGTGGACTGCCCACGGGCGAGGTCGTCACCGGCGCCGATGCGGGTCAGGATGCGGTCGATCGGGCCGATCAGCGCACGGCTGGCCGGCACGAAGCTGCCGATGTGGGCCAGCAGCACGATCAGCGCGTTCTGCCGCATGTAGGTCGATTTACCGCCCATGTTCGGGCCGGTGATCACCAGCATGCGGCGGTCCGGGTGCAGGTCCAGGTCGTTCGGCTCGAACGGTTGTTCGCGCACCGCTTCGACCACCGGGTGGCGGCCGCGCTCGATCTTCAGGCACGGCTCGGCCTGCAGTTCCGGGCGTGCCCAGTCCAGTGCCTGCGCGCGTTCGGCGAAGCCGGCCAGCACGTCGAGCTCGCTCAGCGCTGCCGCGCATTGCTTCAGCGGTTCCAGCTGCCCGCCGAGGGTGTCCAGCAGCTGCTCGTACAGGTACTTCTCGCGCGACAGCGAACGGTCGCGCGCGGACAGCACCTTGTCCTCGAACGCCTTCAGTTCCTCGGTGATGTAGCGCTCGGCGTTGGTCAGCGTCTGCCGGCGGGTGTAGTGCACCGGCGCGCGGTCGGACTGGCCCTTGCTGATTTCGATGTAGTAGCCGTGCACGCGGTTGTAGCCCACCTTCAGGGTGGCGATGCCGCTGCTCTCGCGCTCGCGCTGCTCCAGGTCGACCAGGAACTGGTCGGCATGGGTGGACAGGCGGCGCAGCTCGTCCAGCTCCTCGTCGAAGCCGTCGGCCAGCACGCCGCCATCGCTCAGCTTCAGCGGCGGCATCTCGGCGATGGCGCTGGCCAGCAGCTGCGCGCATTCGTCATGTTCGCCCAGCGCGGCGTGCAGCGCCTGCAGGCGTGGAGAATCCAGCGGCGCCAGCACCTCGCGCACCGCCGGCAGCAGGCCCAGACCGTCACGCAGGGTGGAGAAATCGCGCGGGCGCGCCGAGCGCAGTGCGACGCGGGTGAGGATGCGTTCCAGATCGCCCAGGCGGCGGAACTGCTCGCGGATGTCGGCGTCGCTGCCGCGATCGATCAGCGTTTCCACCGCATGGTGGCGCTGTATCAGCACCTCGCGCAGGCGCAGCGGGCGGTGCAGCCAGCGCCGCAGCAAACGGCCACCCATCGGCGTCACGGTGCTGTCGAGCACGCCCAGCAGGGTGTTGCGGGTGTCGCCATCGACGCGCGTATCCAGTTCCAGATGGCGGCGGGTGGCGGCATTCATCGCGATCGCCTCGCCGGCGGTCTCCATCGCGATCGAGGTCAGGTGCGGCAGGCGCTGCTTCTGGGTTTCCTCGACATAGCCGAGCAGGGCGCCAGCGGCGGCGGTGGCGCGCGGCTTGTCGTCGATGCCGAAGCCGCTCAGGTCATGCAGCTTGAAGAAGGCCAGCAGCTGGCGGCGGCCACTGTCGGCGTCGAACAGCCACGGCGCGCGGCGGCGCACGCCGGTGCGCTGGCGCAGGAACTCCGGCCAGTTCTCTTCGTCGGGCACCAGCAGCTCGGCCGGCTCCAGCCGCGCCAGTTCGGCTTCCAGTGCGTCATCGGTCTCGACTTCGTTGACCAGGAAACGGCCACCGGCCAGGTCGGCCCAGGCCAGGCCGTAGCCCTGTTTCGTGCGCGACAGGGCCATCAGCAGGGTGTCGCGGCGTTCGTCCAGCAGCGCCTCGTCGGTGACCGTGCCGGGGGTGACGATGCGCACGACCTTGCGCTCGACCAGGCCCTTGGCCAGGGCCGGATCGCCGATCTGTTCACAGATGGCCACCGATTCGCCCAGCGCGACCAGGCGGGCCAGGTAGCCCTCGTAGGCATGCACCGGCACGCCGGCCATCGGGATCGGCGCGCCGCCGGAGCTGCCGCGCTGGGTCAGGGTGATGTCGAGCAGGCGCGCGGCCTTGCGCGCATCGTCGTAGAACAGCTCGTAGAAGTCGCCCATGCGGAAGAACAGCAGCAGGTCCGGATAATCGGACTTGGCTGCGAAGAACTGCTTCATCAGGGGGGTGTGCTCTTGACTCCCCTTGGATTCGTTCCGTTTTGTTTTTGAATCAGTGGCTTGCAATGGAGTCCGTCTCGGTGAGTGAAGGCGGGTTGCCGTCAGAAACGGCAAGTAACGGGGTTTTTTGTTGCGATGGTGTTGCGACGGCCGGTTGCTTGGGCAAAGATCGTGTTGCGACGCCAATCGGGACACGGACGATCATGCCAAAAAATGTTGCGACGGACCGCGCCACCCGGCGCCAGGCCACCAAGTTTAGTCTGACCCACCAACAGGTGATGGAGCTTTCAGTTCGGCGCATCCCTGCGTCGGGAGGCTTGGGCAAGCGCGCCAAGCTGGTGGAGCGGCCGGCGGAGCAGGGCGATAAGGCCTATCGCGTGCTGGATGGAAACCAAGGGGCGCCGGTAGGGTTTGGCTTCTACGTGGGCAAGACCCGGACGACCTATGAAGTGGTTCGGCGCGGAACGCAGGGGGTCCGCCGCTTTGCGTTGGGCAACGTCACGGACATGGGGCTGGAAGAGGCCTACTCCGTGGCCCGGGAGCTGATTCAGGAGCTCAAGGCGTCAGGCGAGAACCCGAAGACTCGGGCAGCGCGGGCTAGCCAGCAGCAGCAAGAGGACGGTCGACTGGCTCGGCTCACCGTGGCCGACTGTTTCGACGTCTACATCGCCGACATGAAGGACCGGGTGACCAAGCGACTGGTGAAGCAGTCCAGCCTGACGGCGTTGGAGGACAGCCTTGCTCGATTGTCACGTCCGGAAGTGGGGTTCGCTCAGCGGGCCGTGGCCGATGTGACCGACGACGACGTGGAAGCCGCGTTCGACGCGTTGCGCAAGAGCGCGATGGTCCGATCCAACCGCATTCCGACCCCGATGCGAGAAGCTTTGGCGGGCTACGAGGACTGGGCGGAGCTGGATACGCGGACACTGGAAAGCCTGGGGATCACGGGAAAGTATGTCCAGCGCGTCCGGGCCAGTGGCCTGGCCGCCACCGAACACAGCTTCACGGATGCCCATCGCGCGGTGGCCATGGTGCTGAAACGTGAGAGCGTCCTGGCGGGACGGGAAGGGCGAGAGTCTAGGCTGAGGCACAACCCCCTGCAGGCCATCTTTGATAGGCACTTGCTGAGAGGCGCCCGGAACCTCCGCAAGCATTATGAGAAGGCGGCGGTCCGCAATCCGCTGACCGACAACACGCTCCCAAAGGTGTTGCAGTCGATTGTGGGGCGCCGGGATGAGCAGGGTGGCCACAACGCCGGCGCGTCCGATTATCTGCTGCTGACCTTGCTTTGGGGCACGCGTCGAAGCGAAGCCGCGCAACTGCGCTGGATGGATCGCTGTTCCCACAGCGAGTTGATCCAAGAAGAAGTGTCATGGGTCTGGCTGGGCCAGCCCGGGGAGATCAACCGCTATACGAAGCGGGAGGGCCCGCAGGTCTTCATGTTCGACACCAAATCGGGCGAAGAGCGCTTCCTGCCGATCAGCTACTTCGCGGAGAGGGTGCTGCGACTGCGCTTTGAAACCCGGCTGGACGACGACGGTGCCCTGCGCGAACTGGCTGCAGCAGAGTCGTTGCTGAAGTCAGCCAAGGCCAAGGGGGCGGCACGAACGGTCCTTGCTGCACTGGAGGCAGGCGTCCAGGAAGCGTTGCGCAAGGTGGACCGGACACGCTTCGTGTTCCCCGCCCGCTCTAGCCGCAGCAAGTCGGGCCATTACCTCGATAGCAAATCGATCCTCGCCAATGTGCGTCGCGACGCGGGCTTGGTTGGGCAGCAGGGAGATACGGGGGACATTCGGGATGACGTCGACCAGGGCCTGACCACGCATGATTTGCGGCGGACCCTTGGGCGTTATGCGGCCCTGAAGTTTGGCGAGAGCCGCATTGTCTCGCAGATGCTCCACCACCACGTCCGCACGGCCGGTGGCGATGGCATGTCTCCGGTCTCCGAACGCTACACGCAGCAGGAGTGGGCACGCCTTCGCGAGGCATTTGGTGAGGTTGAGGAGATGATGGTGGCCCGCAGTCCCCGGGTCTGGAACCGGCTCAAGGGGCTGGACAAGCCCCGCCTCGACGAGGCCGGCGAGGAGCCGGTTAAACTGTTCGCTCCAAGGAACAGGAAGTTGGCGCTGAGCCATGCAGACGATTGAAACGGTTCGCAGTGACGAGGACTACCGCGCCAAGCTTCAACGCGCGCTGGACCAAGAGCTGTCGCGCGCTGCAGCCGGCCTGACGCCCACCGTTTCAACCAAGGCCGCAGCCCAGTTTCTCGGGGTGCATTTCGACACGCTGGGCGAGTGGCGCCGCCGGTCGCCCCCGCTGGGGCCGCCCTTTCAAAAAGGCGCGGGCAGCCTTCACGGCGGGGCCAATCAGCACGTCCGCTATCTGTACGAGGATCTCGTCGAGTGGCAGCGCGCTCGATTGGGTCGCTCAGCCAAGGAGCGCCGGCTGGTGGCAGAGGAAGACGCTCTGCGCCAGCAGATCCGCGAGCTCGAGCGGGAGCTCGCGGTAAAGACGGGCCGGACGGAGTTGGAGAAGCTCAAGAAGGCGGTCGGCAAGGGCGTGTCCTTCCTGTCGTTGCGAGACTGCGTGTCGATCAGCCATGGGTGGGTAATGAGCGACGGCTGTATCGCCGGTCACGTTCTCTCGGTCTCGGAAGATCTGCTGGACCGGGCCCTGGACGAAGGCAACGTGTGGGATGCATCGCTGTCCGAGGCTCTGCTGGAGGCTTGGGTCAGCGTCGACGCAAGAGAACCCTACGACGCCGCCATGAGCGCTGCGTTGGACGAGGTGGAAAAGGTCTTGCGGGTGGCGCGTTCTTCTGCCCGCCAAGACGCATTGGACGACTCTCTGCCTGAGCCTGCCCGACCCGCAAAAGATGTCGGTGGCGGTCGATTCCGCTTCTGAGGCCGCCCAGTGAGAGAACGCCAGCCAACAGCTAAAGGTCGAGACCCAGGGATTATGGGGGGCAAGCGTCGTGGCCGGCCTCGAAAAGATCCGACGTCACCGCTCGTTACATTGAGCGAGCAACATCAGGACGAGCTATCGCGAGCAAGAAAAGGCTTGGAGCCTGATGTGAGCGGCGCCGTCGCCGCTTACACGATGGGCATCAGCCTAGACTCATTGAACAGTCGACGCCGGGCGGGGAAGGGGCTCTTTCCTGATTTCACGAGGGCGAAGAGCAACAAAGGTGGCACCCGTTACAACTGGAGATCCGTCCTGGATTGCAGCGAGGCGGAGGTGAACGGGCGATGGATATCGGCCGGCCGCCAACGTATCGAAGAGGATGAGGCAAGTGCGCTGTCGGCAGCATTGGCTGTAGCCAAGATCAGGCGCGCTGAGGCCGATGCCGAGATTGAATCCCTGACAAAGGCACTCAAGCGGCTTGGCATTAAGGCGCTTGAACGCGTGCTGCCTTGGGCGGTGGATGATCGAGGGCGGGTGCTTGGCTCTGCCGCGGCCTACCCTGCCCACCTCGCAAAGCCTCACACGACCCTGGAGGCGCTCCAGATGCCCTGGGTCGAGCGGCGTCTGCACGACGTGCTGATGGACGCTGTCGACTCGATCCTGAGCGATGTCCGCCAAGCGCTGAACAGGGCGCGTGAGGCAAGCCTCGGCTGAGGCAAAGGCTTACCGCGAAATGGGATGCCCGAATGCCGGGTCCTCGCGCACTTTGTCGTGAAAATGATTGCTTGCAAGCCCTTGAAAAACGATCACTTTCAGTGATTTAGCCCTTCATGGGAGGTCGCCAGCGAGTGGGTAGGATGGGCGCACAAGAAACGGAGACGCCCTTGAACACTTCCCCCGCCTACCAGGCCCGCCCAGTGGCACTGCTCTCAGCACGCACTTTGGGTCGGTGCCTAAGGAAACCTGTAGTCCGGGCGTGACCGCTTCCGAGTAAGGGCGTAGGTCAGGCCAAGCGGCTCACTACTTCGATCACTTCTTCCGCGCGGCAGATCTGCCGCGACGGCGAAGCTTTACCCAAAAACCAAGGAGATGCTCCCGTGGGACTCGATATGTTTGCAGGAAAAACCCGTAAAGACGTGGTGGACAACACCGCCGTGCCGATCATGGAATGGCGCAAGCACCCGGATCTGCATGGCTACATGCAGGCGCTGTATGCCAGCCGGAGCGGCTGCAAAGACCCGATGAAGTTCAACAAGAAGCCCCTGTTTCTGTCTAGGCAGGACCTGGAGGACCTCCGGCAGGCCGTGCTTTCCGGACAGCTTCCGAAAACGGAGGGGCACTTCTTTGGCGAGTCTCTTCCCGAAGAACTGGACCGGCCAGCCTTTCGTAGACATCCGGTTGCCATAATTGATGGCAATGACCGAGGTGTTTATGGGCAACAGCA
>NZ_JAPTFX010000071.1:0-22161 GCF_030985895.1 Stenotrophomonas sp. Sm6012
GAATCCTGGATGCCGGCCAGCGGCCGGCACTACCGGGGTACCGCACCCGCATCCCTTTCCCAACCGTGAGAAAATGCCCCGCATGAACACTGCTACGTCCCCGCAGGCGCGCGGCTCCGGCCGCCGGACCCTGGTACTGCTGTTTGCCGTGTTCTTCGGGGCGGTGGCGCTGGCCGCCGTGCTGCGTTTCTCGGGCTGGCAGCCGACCGGGCACCGCAATGCCGGCCAGCTGCTGAAGCCACCGGTGGACCTGCGCCAGCAGGCGCCGACCCTGGCCAGCGGCCAGCCTTACCCATGGAATCCCGAGGCCCGTACCTGGCGCCTGCTGGTGGCCCCGGCCGGTGCCTGCGATGCACAGTGCGTCACTTTGTCGCAGGGACTGGGCAAGGTGTGGCAGCTGTTCGGCCATAACGCCGATAATGTCGAGATCCTGTGGCTGGGTACGCCACCGGCGTCGATCGCCTCGCTGCCCGCGCTGCGGCCGCTGGCTCCGTCGCCAGCCCTGCGCGCGGCGTTGCCGGGCGTCGATGATCCGGCGGGACTGCCGGTCTACGTGATCGATCCGAACGGCTTCGTGATCATGCGCCATGCCCCGGGTTCCGACCTCGGTGGCCTGCGCAAGGACATGGCCACGTTGCTGAAACTGAAGTGAGTCCCGTTTGATGAGCCTTTCCGCGCGTCCGGCGCTGCACCGCAATTTCCACCGCCTGGCGTGGTTCGCCATGATCATGACCGCGAGCACGATCATGTTCGGCGCCTTCGTTCGCCTGTCCGACGCCGGCCTGAGCTGCCCGGACTGGCCGACCTGCTACGGGCAGGCCACCTGGCCGCAGCACGTGGAAGAGACCATCGGCCACCCGGCGGCGGAGATCCGCCCGCTGGAGACCCACAAGGCCTGGCGTGAACAGGTGCACCGCTTCCTGGCCGGTGCGCTGGGCATCGAAATCCTGACCCTGGCCCTGCTGGCCACGCGCAAGCGGCGCTTCGGAAGCACGGCGGTGGTGACCGCCTGCGTACTGGTGGCCGCCGGCATACCGCTGTACATGATGGGCTGGCATGGCACCGCCAGTATCCTGGCGCTGATCGGCGAGGCGATCCTGCTGATCGCCGCGCTGCGCTGGAGCAACATCGACCTGGCGCGCGCTGCGCTGCTGACCCTGGCGGTGGTGATCTTCCAGGCCCTGCTGGGCATGTGGACGGTGACCCTGCTGCTCAAGCCGATCGTAGTGATGGGCCACCTGCTGGGCGGCATGCTGATGTTCGGCCTGCTGGTGTGGATGGCCTGGCGCGCCACGCACATGCCGATCACCCTGGCCGAAGCGCCAAAGCTGAAGTGGCTGCTGCGCATTGGCGTGGCCGTGCTGGTCACCCAGATCGCACTGGGTGGCTGGGTCAGCGCCAACTACGCGGCGCTGGCCTGCGGTGGCGGCAGCGCCTCGCTGGACAACTTCCCGCGTTGCGCCAACCAATGGTGGCCGCAGCACAACTTCGTCGAAGGCTTCACCCTGTGGCGTGGCATCGGCGTGGATTACGAAGGCGGCGTGCTGGACGGCGCCTCGCGCATCGCCATCCAGATGGCGCACCGCATGTTCGCGGTGGTGGTGGCCGTCTACCTGCTGTGGCTGGGCGTGCGCCTGTTCCGGTTGCCGAGCATGCGTGGCTGGGCCAGCGCGCTGATCGCGCTGCTGGTGCTGCAGGTCACCCTCGGCATCCTCAATGTAAAGCTGGCGCTGCCGCTGGAAGTGGCGGTGGCCCACAACGGCGTGGCCGTTGCCCTGTTGTTCGTGCTGGTCAGCCTGCTGGCCCGCCTGCGTGCCCCGGACTGATTCCATGTTTTCCAATTACCGCCAGTACTGGGACCTGACCAAGCCCAAGGTCGTCGCCCTGATCGTCTTCACCGCGCTGGTCGGCATGGTCCTGGCCATCCCCGGCGTGCCCAGCTGGGAGCAGGTGCGCGCCGGCCTGCTCGGCTTCCTCGGCATCTGGTTGGCGGCCTCGGCGGCCGCAGCGATCAACCAGCTGCTGGACGCTCACATCGATGCGCAGATGGCGCGTACTTCGTGGCGGCCGCTGGTGGTGGGCAAGGTCAAGCCGTGGCAGGTGCTGGTGTTTGCCGGCGTGCTGATCGTGCTGTCGATGGCCATCCTGGTGCTGTGGGTGAACCTGATCACCGCGGTGCTGACCTTCGCCTCGCTGATCGGCTACGCGGTGATCTACACCGTGTACCTCAAGCGCGCGACCTCGCAGAACATCGTGATCGGTGGCCTGGCCGGCGCGATGCCGCCGATGCTGGGCTGGGCGGCGGTGACCGGCATGCAGGGCTCGTCCGACTGGGCGTATTCATCGCTGCTGGTGCTGATCATCTTCATCTGGACCCCGCCGCACTTCTGGGCGCTGGCGATCTTCCGCCGCGAGGACTACGCCAAGGCCGAGATCCCGATGCTGCCGGTGACCCACGGCGTGGTGCACACCCGCAAGCAGATCATGGTGTATTCGGTGGTGCTGGCGCTGGTCTGCCTGCTGCCGTACCTGGTGGGCATGAGCGGTGCGTTCTACCTTGGCGGCGCGATCGTGCTCAACGCCGTGTTCCTCTGGTACGCCTGGCGCATGCTGGACCCGCCGGACGAGCTGTTCTCGATGAAGATGTTCCATTACTCCATCGTGTACCTGATGGCGCTGTTCGCCTTCCTGCTGGTCGACCACTGGATCCTGCCCTGGTTGTGACGGGCTGATGCATCCACGCATGGCGTGGATTACCTTGAACCGCGGTTGAGACGTCTCCATTGCTGTTCCTGACCCCAAGGAAAGGAACGAGCAGGGATGCATTCGATCTTCCGCTGGACCGCTGCGCTTCTGTTGGCGCTGGGCATGGCCCTCAGTGCGCGTGCCGACGACACCGCCGCGCAGATCCGCCAGCACGCCGGCGACCACCGCCTGCTGGTACTGGGCGAATTCCACGGCACCCGCGAGACACCGCTGCTGGTGCGCCAGTTGGTGGACGACTACAGTCGTAACGGCCCGATCCTGCTGGCACTGGAACTGCCGCGCGGCGAAAACTCGACGCTGCGTGATTACCTGGCTTCCGATGGCGGGGCCGCGGCACGCCAGCGCCTGCACGGCCGCGCGTTCTGGACCTTGCGCGATGACCAGCACGATGGTCGCCGCAGCCGCGACATGCTGGCGATGATCGAAGGCCTGCGCGCACTGAAAGCGCAGGGGCGCGCGATCGAGGTGGTGGGCTACGACGTCAATCACAGTGACGGCGGCAGCCAGGCCCGCGATGACCGCATGGCCGCCGAACTGCGGCGCCTGTACCGGCGCCTGCCTGAAGGCGCACGCATGGTCGTGCTGACCGGCAATGTGCACGCCATGCTGCAGCGCCCGGCCGATGCGCCGCCGGAGATGCAGACCCAGCCGATGGCATCGGCACTGCGCGACCTGGATATCTACAGCGTGCGGCTGGAAGCGTTGCGCGGTCACTTCTGGGGATGCATGGATCGCTGCAAGGCATTGGCCCTGCTCGAACGGCCAGCGCGTGGGCCGGAGGTCAACACTCATGCCGGCCGCGAGTACGACCTGTGGGTGTGGATGCAAAAGCTGAGCGTTGGCACGCTGCTGGAACCGTGATGGGTACCAGTAGATGCACGCCATGCGTGGATGGTTTCCCGCGGAATCTGCTGTATTCAGTGTCGGCTTCTGCGACCGAAGGCCGCCATTGCGCCCGTTGACCAGGCCGCCACGCTGTAGGGCTTTGCCGTGCTTTCAGCTTCCTGCGCGCGATGGGTCATAGATGCAAACTCATTCAACAAGCCGGTTGATCCAGGCCAGATATACAGGTGTTGCGGGATGACTCGCAATTCTGTGGAGCAAGGTGGTCGTGATGAAGTTCCTTCTGCTGTGCGGTGCCTTCGTGGCGATCGCCGTGAATGCACCTGCACCGGATGAAGAGGCGGGCGCAGTCGGGCAATGGCTGCAGCAACGCGTCATGCAGGCGGCTGCACAGGCGAGCACGTCTCCTGCGGGCAGCTACCGTGTCGTGCGGTTGGCAGACCTGGATGCGCCCGAACAAGTGAAGCAGCAGCTTCGCGCTGACATCGAACGATCCAACGGTGTCGTGCAGGCTGCAGCAGGGAACATCCCCTCACAGGCTGAAATGCTGGCGGCCGTGCCCCGCACTCAGCGGTCGGCGTCGGAACTGCGCCAGCGCCTGCCGCAGCCGCCCAGCAGCCTGGCAGCCAGCCTCCTGGGTCCGGCCGAGCTGATAGGGATGGAGCCCAGTGGCGCGCTGGAGGGAGGCAGGTCCTCGGGACTGAGCCGTTTCTTCCAGTTGGAAGGCGTCGGCGTCGTGGAATTCAGCGAGAACAACTTCGTCGCTGCGGGCACGCATATCGAGGTCATCGCCGAGGCACAGAACACAACGGTGAAAGGCGCGCCCGCGCACGTGAAGAAGAGCGCGGACAGTGCCGGCCGCACCCGCGTCGAGCTTGCCTGGACAGGAGACAGCAAGACCTACAGCTTGATCGCCACCGGCGAACGGGGGAGCGACGTGGAGCGCAACGCGCGAGTGCTGCACGACATCGCTGCGGATATTGTGGATTAGCGGCGCTGCGAGAGTCATCCACGCATGGCGTGGATCTACTATGGATGCACGCCATGCGCGGATGCGTGTTCCGGCAACAACCCGCGCGCCCGGTCAGGGCGCGCGCTTGGCATACCGCTGCGCGATCACGCCGCAGACGATCAGCTGGATCTGGTGGTAGATCATCACGGGCAGCACGATGGCGCCCAGGCTGCTGCCGGCGAACAGCACCTTGGCGATCGGCACACCGGTGGCCAGGCTCTTCTTCGAGCCGCAGAACACGATGGCGATCTCGTCTTCGCGGTTGAAGCGCAGGCGGCGGGCAATGAAGGTGATCAGCGGCATGGCGATGCCCAGCAGCACGGCGGCAACCACCGCTACGGCCAGCAGCGAGAGCAGCGGCGTCTTGCTCCACAGGCCCTCGGTGACGGCCTCGCCGAACGCCGAGTACACCACCAGCAGGATTGTGGCCTGATCGGTATAGCGCAGCAGCGCGCGCTGCTTCTCCACCCAGCCGGCGATCCACGGCCGCAGCAGGTGGCCGGCCACGAACGGCACCAGCAGCTGAAGCATGATGCCGCCGATCGCATGCAGCGGATCGTGGATGCCGCCGGAGGTGCCGGCCAGTGCGGTCAGCAGCAGGGGCGTGAGGAACACGCCAAGGATGCTCGACAGTGAAGCACTGCACACCGCTGCGGGTACGTTGCCGCGCGCCATTGAAGTGAACGCGATGGACGACTGCACGGTGGAGGGCAGGGTGCACAGGAACAGCACGCCCAGGTAAAGCTCCGGGGTCAGCAGCCAGCCGGACAGCGGCTTGAACATCAGGCCCAGCAGCGGGAACAGGATGAAGGTGCAGGCCAGGATGGTCAGGTGCAGCCGCCAGTGCAGCATGCCGCCGATGATCGACTCACGCGGCAGGCGCGCGCCATGCAGGAAGAACAGCGCTGCGATGGCCACCGTGGTGACGTCGTCGAGGACGATGGCGGCGGCGCCCTTCATCGGCAGCAGCGAGGCCAGGCCGACGGTGCACAGCAGGGCGAGGGTGAAGTTGTCAGGTCGCAGGCGCGACCACCAGCGGGTCATGGTGGGCAGAGTCCTTGGGGCGGAGGAGTCAGGGTGAAGCGGCGGGCGCGGCCAGGCGTTGGCGGGTGGCAGCTTCCAGCGACGTCAGGCCGGCACGTTGGCCGAGCTGCAGGGCCTGTTCCGGGCTGGCGTGTTCGTAGCGCGCAGTGACCAGGCCGAGCACGGCACCGGCGCGGTTGCCGGACGCGCAGTGCAGCAGCACCGGACCTGCGCTCTGCTGCAGGGCCTGGTGCACGGCGCGCAGGTTGGCCGCATCCAGGCCATCGGCCCCGGCCACGGGAATGCGTACGTAGCGCAGGCCCAGCGATTCGGCCATGCCGGCTTCGTCGAAGCCGCGGTCCTCATCCGGCTGGCGCAGGTCGATCACCGTGCGCACGCCCTGCGCAGCCAACGCCTGTAGTTGTGTGGCGCTGGGCTGGCCGCCGGCATACAGGCCGGGGCGGACTTCATTGAGAGGGGCGTTTTCGGCCAGGGCCGTCAGCGGCAGGCAGAGCGACAACAACAGCAGGCAGGTCAGGCGCAGCAGCATGGTCCTCTCCGGGAAAGCAATCTGCCGCTACAGGCGCAGTCCGGCGCGGGCCTTCAGCAGCTCGCGCAGTTCGTACTTGTCAGTATCGTCCAGACCCTGCTGGCGCTGCTTTGCCAACAACTCCTCCAGACGTTGCACCAGCAGCTGTTTCTCCAGCTGGGCCACGGCGTCGTGCAGTTCCTGGGTCCAGCTGGCTTCAGTGCCAGGCAGCGTCTGCGCCGCCAGCGTATGCAGCGAGGCCTGCTCTTCACGGCCGTCGAAGTGTTCCAGCAGGGCGCCGGTACTGATGTCCGGGCGCTGCTCGACCAGCCCCAGCAGTTCCAGCAGCAGCTCCACCCCGGGCAGGCGCAGGCCCTGGAAGTGATGCTGGCCGCCCAGCGTGAGCGCCAGCGAGGGCTGCTGCAGCAGCACGGCGATCGCGCCGCGCACCAGGCTGCGCTTGGCCACCGGCTGGATCGTTCGCGAGGGCTGGCGCTGCGGCATTGGTGCGCGCGCGGACGCGGCATTGCCGCCGAGGCCGGTCAGCTGCGCCAGCTGCTGCTTCATCAGGTCGCCGAAGGCGCCATCGGGAATCTGCGCCAGCATCGGCTTGGCGCGCTCGGCCAGGCGTGCCTTGCCGTCCAGCGTGCCCAGGTTGATCTCGCGGGTGAGTTCGTCGAAGAAGAACTGCGACAGCGGCGTGGCCTGCTTCAGGCGCTCGTTGAACGCCTCGGCGCCTTCCTTGCGCACGATGGTGTCCGGGTCTTCGCCGTCGGGCAGGAACAGGAAGAACGCCTGGCGGCCATCCTTCATGCGCGGCAGCACCGACTCCAGCGCCTTCCAGCCGGCACGGCGGCCGGCGGCATCACCGTCGAAGCAGAAGAACACGTCCGGCGCGTTGCGGAACAGCAGCTCGGCATGGTCCGGCGTGGTCGCGGTGCCCAGCGTCGCCACCGCCTGGGTGACCCCGAACTGGAACAGCGAGACCACGTCCATGTAGCCCTCGACCACGATCAGCCGCTCGATCTTCTGGTTGGCCTGGCGCACCTGCCACAGGCCGTACAGTTCGCGGCCCTTGTGGAACAGCGCGGTCTCGGGCGAGTTGAGGTACTTGGGGCCGTCGTCCTTCTCGAACACGCGGCCGCCGAAGGCGATGACACGGCCACGACGGTCGAAGATCGGGAACATCACCCGGTCGCGGAACTTGTCGTAGACGTGGCCGCGGTCGTTCTTGGAAAACAGGCCGGCGCGGTCGAGCAGCTTCATCCGCCGCTCGTCCTTGCCCAGCGCATCGCGCAGGCCGCTGTAGCCGTCCGGCGCATAGCCGATCTGGAAGCGCGCGCGGTTTTCCTCGTCCACCCCGCGGCCGTCCAGGTAGGTGCGGGCCTTTTCGCTGCCTTCGAGGTTCTTCTGGAAGAACTTCGTGGCCGCATCCAGCGCGGAGTACAGCTCGCGGCTGTCGTCCTGCTGCTGGGCGTTGCGCGGGTTCTCGCTGCGCGGCACTTCCATGCCGGCGCGCTTGGCCAGTTCATCCACCGCATCGAGGAATTCGAGGCGGTCGTAGTTCATCAGGAAGCTGATGGCGGTGCCGTGCGCGCCGCAGCCGAAGCAGTGATAGAACTGCTTGGTGGGCGAGACCGTGAACGAGGCCGAGCGCTCGTCATGGAACGGGCAGCGCGCCGCGTACTCCTTGCCCTGGCGCTTCAGCGGCACGCGGCTGCCCACCACCTCGACGATGTCGGTGCGGGCCAGCAGGTCGTCGATGAAAGCGTCGGGGATACGGGCCATGGGCAACAGAACGGGGCGCGGCCGCCAGGGCGCGCTGCAGGGGGCGGCAGGTTCCCCTAGTTTACTCGCTGGCGATGCCGGGACCGGCCTGTTGGCCTTCAGCGCCGGCACGGGCCAGCTGCGCCCGTGCATGCTGGCGTTCGTCGATCACCGCGGTCATCAGCGCACCGACGAAGAACACGGCGGTGGCGTAGTAGATCCAGACCAGCGCGATCACCAGTGCGCCCATCGACCCGTAGGCACTGCCCGGGGCCACGGTAGCGATGTAGACGCCGATGCCATAACGGCCCAGGGTGAACAGCACCGAGGTGATGGCGCCGCCGATGAAGGCCTGGCGCCAGGCCACGCGGCGGTCCGGCAGGTAGTGGTAGAGGAAGGCGAAGGCCAGCGTGTACAGCAGCAGCGAGGTCAGGTAGCCGATCGCCGGCAGTACAGAGGGCAGCTGCGCGAACACCACCTGCAGCGCGGTGGTGGCGGTCATCGACAGGATCAGCAGGAAGCCCAGCGCCAGCACCACGCCGAACGAGAACACGCGCTTGCGCAGCCAGGCCTTGATGCCCTCCAGGCGCTGCCCGCTGGTGTGGAAGATCCGGTTCAGCGCGTTCTGCAGCTGGGCGAACACGGCGGTGGCACCGACGAACAGCAGCAAGGTGCTCCACAGCCCGGCCAGCGATCCGACGCTGGGCTGGCTGTTGGCGTTGTGCAGCACGGTGTCGGCGACGCTGGCCACGCTGCTGCCGGCGACCGAGCCGATCTGGCTGATCAGCGTCTGTTGCGCGGGCGGGTACAACGAGGCGGTCAGCCACAGCAGCAGCACCAGCAGCGGCGCCATCGACAGCAGGGCGTAGAAGGAGACCGAGGCGGCCTGGGTCAGCACGTCGATTTCGACGAAGCGCTTGGCCACCGCCATCGGGAAGCTGTCCTGCAGGCGATCAGCGTAGTGGCGAAGCCGTGCGGGGATGCCGTGGGGACGCGTGTCGGCGGGGGAGTGCGATGGCTCGACCATGGGGATGTTGTAGCAGCCGGGGGTCGAAGGTGCGGTGAAGCGGGTGCATCGATGGGGTCAGAGCCCTTCCGCAACGCGAAAGGGATCCGACCCCGGCAATGGCTTACGCCAGCTGCTGCTTGACCAGCTTGGACACCAGGCCCATGTCGGCCTGGCCGGCGAGCTTGGGCTTCAGCGCGCCCATCAGCTTGCCCATGTCGGCCGGACCGGAAGCACCGGTTTCGGCGATGGCGGCCTGGATGGCGGCCACGATCTCGGCTTCACCCATCTTGGCCGGCAGGTAGGCTTCGATGACCACGATCTCGGCACGCTCGATCTCGGCCAGGTCTTCGCGGTTGGCGGCTTCAAACTGGCTGACCGAGTCCTTGCGCTGCTTGACCATCTTGTCGAGCACAGCGATCACGGCGGTGTCATCCAGCTCGATGCGCTCGTCCACTTCGCGCTGCTTGATGGCGGCGTTGATCAGGCGGATCACGCCCAGCTTGTGCTTCTCGCCCGCCTTCATGGCGGCCTTCATGTCTTCGGTGAGCTGCTGCTTCATGCTCATGAGGAACCTCGTGGTGGTAGGTAGGGCGGGGCGGATGCCCGGACCCGGAAACGCAAAAAGCCGGCGACGCTCGCGCGTGCCGGCTTCGGCTTCACCGCGGAAGGACGAGCCCGCCGCAATGAAGATGCGTCCGATCAGTACAGGCGCTGACGCTTGGTGACGTCGCGCGACGAGCGGCGCAGCTGACGCTTCACAGCAGCGGCAGCCTTGCGCTTGCGCTCCTGGGTCGGCTTTTCGTAGAACTCGCGCTTGCGGGTTTCGGCCAGCACACCGGCCTTTTCGCAAGTGCGCTTGAAGCGGCGAAGAGCAAACTCGAAGGGCTCGTTCTCGCGGACTTTGACGCTGGGCATGGAATCTCCGGGACACAGTAGAACCGGGTCACGCCCGGCGAGCCGCACATTATAGCGGCGAATAGACAAACTGCAAGCGGCCAACCCTGAATACGGGCCAGAGGTTCGAAAGCAGTGAGACCTGCGCGTCCCCCGAGGAGGCGGCAGGGGCGTCATAATAGCAGGCATGCGAGTCCTTGGCATCGAATCTTCCTGTGATGAGACCGGCGTGGCGGTGTATGACACCGACCTGGCCGGCAGCGCGGCCCTGCGCGCCCATGCGGTCTACAGCCAGATCGCCCTGCACGCCGAGTACGGCGGTGTGGTGCCCGAGCTGGCCAGCCGTGACCACGTGCGCAAGCTGCTGCCGCTGGTGCGCCAGACCCTGGCCGAGGCCGGCCTGGGCGTCGGCGACATCGATGGCGTGGCCTACACCGCTGGCCCCGGCCTGGTCGGCGCCCTGCTGGTGGGCGCGGGCGTGGCGCGTTCGCTGGCCTGGGCGCTGGAGGTGCCGGCAGTGGGCGTCCACCATATGGAAGGCCATCTGCTGGCGCCGTTGATGGAAGACGACCCGCCGCAGGCGCCGTTCGTGGCCCTGCTGGTGTCCGGTGGCCACACCCAGCTGGTGGCGGTGGACGCGATCGGCCAGTACCGCCTGCTGGGCGAGACCCTGGACGACGCAGCCGGCGAGGCCTTCGACAAGACCGCCAAGCTGATGGGCCTGCCGTACCCGGGTGGCCCGCAGCTGGCCAGGCTGGCCGAGCAGGGCACGCCGGGCGCGTACCGCTTCGCACGGCCGATGACCGACCGCCCGGGGCTGGATTTCAGCTTCTCGGGCCTGAAGACCCAGGTCCTGATGGCCTGGCGCGACAGTGACCAGAGCGAACAGACCCGCGCCGACATCGCCCGTGGCTTTGAAGATGCCGTGGTCGAGACCCTGTCGATCAAGTGCGAGCGCGCGCTGGAAGCCGCGGGGACCAACGTGATCGTGGTGGCCGGTGGCGTCGGTGCCAACACGCGCCTGCGCGCACGCCTGAAGCAGATGGCCGAGCGCCTCGGCGGCCGTGCCTGCTTCCCGCGCCCGGCACTGTGCACCGACAACGGCGCGATGATCGCCTTCGCCGGCGCACTGCGCCTGCAGGCCGGCCAGCACAGCCCGCCGAAGGTGGACGTGACCCCGCGCTGGGACATGGCCACCTTGCCGGCGGTGTGAACCCCGACCGCCGCGCTCTGTAGCGTCGAGCCATGCTCGACTGCGCGTGATCGAGGCTACGCACGCGCACCCAACGGCGACGCCGCCAGCACGGTCGTGGCCCGCTCGTGGCGCTGCAGCCACTCCAGCGTATGCGGGCAGCGCGCATGGATCAGCCGCCCGATCGCGGCCAGGTCGGCACCGAGGTCGCGTTCCAGGATAGGTTCGTGGTGGACGATGCGGTTGCGCAGGTGGCGGATGCGCCCGATGTCTGTATGCATGGCTTTCCTGATCACGCTTGGATGAGCTGCAGGCGCATGGCGCAGAACCGTCCCGAGCGCCGGTATCCACAGCGTGGCGTCGAAGCGACAGGTGAAGAGCTGCTGCCAGAACACCATCGGCAGGTCAGCGACGATCCCGGGTGTATCTGTTGCGCGGCTGGCGACCTGTTCCAGCGCGGCTCTGGCTGAGGTGGATGAAGAGGCAGGTAGCCTGCGTCTGAAGGCATCGTTCCAAGGCCAGCGCGGGCCGTGCTGTCGGGCCAATGCCGATGCCGCTGCGTTGCGCGTGACCACTTCGCACAGGTGGACCGGCATCATCAACGCGCCGCACATCCGCATGTTCCACACGTACAGGGATTCGGCAGTAACGTCAGGGCCGCAGGTTGATGCGATTCTCTCGTAGGTCGACGACCGCTCCGCTGACAACGCGCGCCTCAATGCATCGTATGCAGCCATCGTGATGTGCGGTGGTGAAGGGAAGACGCAGGTTGTCGAGGGATCGAGTCGGCCACCATCAGGAAACCTCCTTGCGTGCGTCGCCTGTTTCCCGCGTTTCGGCCGGGGCGAACACGAGGGTCTGCGTTGTCGGGATTGGCCTTGACCCACCGTTGGATGACTGACTAGTCTGGGCACCTGCGCCACCGGGACTCGCGGCTTGAGAAAGCTCCCCCCGGGGACAAAGGTAGTACCAAAGGGCCCCGCTAGCGGGGCCCTTTGTTTTTTCTGGTGCCGCGTCCCTGCCGGCCGCCTACCGCCCGTTCCGGTCAGGCTCACCGCCGTGCCGTTACCATGGTTGCCTGTATTCGGCTGGTAACCGCAATGGACAAGGTTTTCATCGAGGGGCTGACGATCGACGCCCTGATCGGTATCTACGATTGGGAACGACGGATCCGCCAGGACCTGGTGTTCGACCTGGAAATGGGCTTCGACAACCGTCGCCCCGCAGCCACCGACGACATCGCCCACACCCTGAACTACAAGGCGGTGAGCAAGCGCCTGGAGCAGTTCGTGCGTGAGTCGGAGTTCGGCCTGGTCGAGACCCTGGCCGAGCGCTGCGCGCAGATCGTGCTGGACGAGTTCGACGTGAAGTGGCTGCGCCTGAAGCTGAGCAAGCCGGGCGCGGTGCGCGGCGCGCGCGCGGTGGGCGTGATCATCGAACGCACGCGGGACTGACCCGGTCGTGCCGGCCGCTGGCCGGCAATTCCAACAACAACGACAAAGCAAGGAGACAACCGATGGTGGACGCGGTGGTGGCGGTACAGTGGCTGGAAAAGCTGCAGAACACACTGGAACCCTATCCCGGCGCCTACCTGGCGTTGATGATCACGGCGCTGCTGGTCGCAGCGGGCCTGGCCAACTGGGTGACCAAGCGCATTCTGGTGCGCGGGCTGCGGCGACTGCTCAGCCGCCTGCCGGGTGCCGACACCGGCCGTGGCAGCCATCTGATGCGGGTGATCTCGCGGCTGTCGAACGTGGTGCCCAGCCAGGTGATCGCCTCGGGCATCCGCATCGTGCCCGATCTGCCGCCCGGCCTGGTCGGCTTCATCATTGGCGCCTGCCAGGCGTGGGCGATCCTGACCGTGGTGCTGGCGATATCGCATGCGCTGGATGCGGCCAACGACCTTTACGAGCGCCGCCCCGAGGCACGCAACAAGCCGATCAAGGGCTACCTGCAGGTCGCCAAGATCGTGATCTTCGTGATCGCCGGGCTGTCCATCGTCGCCACTCTGGCCGGAGTGGACCTGCGCTACCTGGTGACCGGCCTGGGCGCGGCTACGGCGGTGCTGATGCTGATCTTCCAGGACACCATCCTGTCGCTGGTGGCCAGCGTGCAGATCAGCGGCGATGGCCGCGTGCGCATCGGCGACTGGATCGAGATGCCCAGCCAGAACGCCGACGGTGACGTCATCGACATCGCGCTGCACACGGTCACCGTGCAGAACTTCGACAAGACCATCACCACCATCCCGACCAAGAAGCTGGTGACCGAGTCGTTCAAGAACTGGCGCGGCATGCAGGAGGCCGGTGGCCGCCGCATCAAGCGCGCGCTGTACCTGGACCAGCACAGCGTCGGCTTCCTGGACGAGGGTGACTTGGCCTTCCTCGGCGAGTTCGCACTGCTGCGCGACTACCTGCACGAGAAGGCGCAGGAGCTGGGGCAGTGGAACGGGCGCCTGCGCGAACAGGGCGTGGCCGAGGTCAACAGCCGCCGGGTGACCAACCTGGGCACGTTCCGCGCCTATGTGGAGCGCTACCTGCGCAGCCATCCGGGCATCCATACCGACATGACGTTGCTGGTACGGCAGCTGCAGCCGACCACCGAGGGCCTGCCGCTGGAGCTGTACTGCTTCACCCGCAGCACCGCCTGGGGCGAGTACGAGGCGGTGCAGTCGGACATTTTCGACCACCTGCTGGCGATCCTGCCGGCCTTCGGGCTGCGGGTGTTCCAGGCCTCCAGCGATGCCATGTTGATGGCCGGGCAGCGCCAGTTGGCCGGCTCGGAGTAAGCTGCGAGGCCTCCGGCCGGACCGTACGGATCCGGCTGGAGCCTGAAACTGAATGACGAAACCTCTCGCCAAATGGCTCGGGACCGCTAGAATGCCGGGCTTGTAAACGTTTTCATCAAGGACTGCTGGTGGCCTCCGATCGCATCGAATCCCTCATTGCCCAGATGACCGTCGAGGAAAAGGTCGGCCAGCTGGGTGTCTTCGCGGACATGGTCCGCCCGTTCGCCCCGGACGTGAACCCGGAAGCCAACGTGCGCAATGCCGACCAGGTGCTGCAGCAGGTGCGCGAGGGCAAGGTCGGCTCGCTGTTCAATGGTGTCGGCGCCGAGCTGGGCCGCCGCATCCAGCAGGTCGCCACCGAGGAGAGCCGCCTGGGCATCCCGGTGATCCTGGCCGCCGACGTCATCCACGGCATGCGCACCGTGTTCCCGATCCCGCTGGGCGAGGCTGCCAGCTTCGAACCGGACCTGGCCGAGCGCACCGCCCGCGCCACCGCCATCGAAGCGACCGCCGCCGGCCTGCACTGGACCTATGCGCCGGCCGTGGACATCGCCCGCGACCAGCGCTGGGGCCGTGGCGCCGAAGGTGCCGGTGAGGACGTGGTGCTGGGCTGTGCCTTCGCCGCCGCCCGCGTGCGCGGCTTCCAGGGCAGCGACCTGCGCGCCGACGATTCGCTGCTGGCCACGCCGAAGCATTTCGCTGCCTATGGCGCGGTGATGGCCGGCATGGAATACAACATGGTGGACATCTCGCCGCAGACCCTGCGCGACGTGCACCTGCCGCCGTTCAAGGCCGCTTTCGATGCCGGTGCGATCACCGTGATGTCCTCGTTCAACGACATCAACGGCGTGCCGGCCAGCGCCAACGCCGAACTGCTGACCGACATCCTGCGCGGTGAGTGGAAGTTCCCGGGCGTGGTGATCTCCGATTACACCGCCGACATGGAACTGGTCGCGCACGGCTACGCCGCCGATGACCGCGATGCCACCGCCAAGGCGTTCACCGCCGGCCTGGACCTGAGCATGCAGAGCGGTTTCTACGCCGAGCACCTGCCGGGCCTGGTCGAGAGCGGCGAAGTGCCGATGGCGGTGCTGGATGAGGGCGTGCGCCGCATCCTGTGGCTGAAGGAAACCATCGGCCTGTTCGACGATCCGTACCGTTCGCTGGACCCGGCACGCGAAGCCGATACCTCGCACATCGCCGCGCATGACGCACTGTCGCGCGATGCCGCACGCCGTTCGATCGTGCTGCTGAACAACCGCGACAACGTGCTGCCGCTGCAGAAGACCGGGCAGAAGATCGCGCTGATCGGCCCGTTCGTGCAGGACCGCGAGAACATCGAAGGCTGCTGGACGCTGTTCGGCGACAAGCAGCGCTATGTGGACCTGGAAACCGGCGTGCGTGCCGCCATCGGCGATGAAGCGCTGCTGGAGATCGTGCCCGGCTGCGAGCTGGAAGCCGCGATTGTGGGGGGCACCGAAGCGGCCGTGGCGGCCGCCCTGCGCGCCGACGTGGTGGTGCTGGCGCTGGGCGAACCGCAGCGTTACAGCGGTGAAGCGCAGTCGCGCGTGGAGATCACCCTGCCGCCGGCACAGCAGGCGCTGGCCGAGGCCGTGGCGATGACCGGCAAGCCGCTGGTGGTGCTGCTGCGCAACGGCCGTGCGCTGGCGCTGCAGGGCGCGGTGCGCAATGCACAGGCGGTGGCGGTGACCTGGTACCTGGGCACGCAGACCGGCCATGCCGTGGCCGATGTGCTGTTCGGCGATTACAGCCCGTCCGGCCGCCTGCCGGTCAGTTTCCCGCAGGTGTCCGGCCAGCAGCCGTACTTCTACAACCACCCGCGCACCGGCCGCCCGGAGCTGCCGACCATGTCGGAGTTCAAGGCGCGCTGGCGCGAGATTCCGAACGAGCCGCTGTACCCGTTCGGCCACGGCATCGGCTACACCTCGTTCGACTACGGCGTGCCGCAGCTGAGTGCGGCCCAGCTGGGCTGGGACGAGACCCTGACCCTCACCACCACACTGACCAACAGCGGTGAAGTGGCAGGCGAGGAAGTGGTGCAGCTGTACATCCACGACCGCGTGGCCAGCCGCGTGCGCCCGGTGCGTGAACTGAAGGACTTCCGCAAGGTGGCATTGCAGCCGGGCGAGTCGGCGGAGGTCGTTTTCACCTTGACCCGCGAGCAGCTGGCCTTCACCGGCCGCGACGGCGTGCTGCGTGCCGAGCCGGGTCAGTTCGAGGTGTGGGTGTGCGCCTCGTCGGCCGCTGGCGAAGCGGTGCAGTTCGAACTGCTGAAGGGCTGATCGAAGAAAAAGGGGACGGAGGGAATTAAGTCGTTTGTGCCATAGACGACTTAATTCCCTCCGTCCCCTTTTTGTTGCCATCACTGGCCCGGCGCTACCATCGGGGCCTTGATCCGATGGAGTTCGCGCATGCGCAAGATGGCTTTCCTGATTCCGGCCCTGCTGCTGGCCGCCTGTTCGCAGCCGGCACCGCCGGCCGAGCCTGCTGCCGATGCGCCGCCGCCGATGACCGGTTCCACCCCGGCCGAAGCGGCAGCCAGCACCACGCCGGACCCAGCCGCTGCACCGCAGGCAGCGGCAGAACACGCCAGCGAAAACGCCGTCCCCGCCGCGGCCGAAGAGGGCGACGCACGCGCGCGCATCGACAGCGTGCTGGGCGACGCGGCGCAATACGAGAAGGTGTTCAACGCGTTCAAGACCGCCGTGGTCAGTGGTGACCGCGCGGCCGTGGTGGAGGAAGTACGCTTCCCGCTGAACATCGCTGGTGGCAAGAAGATCAGCGGGCCGGGCGAGTTCCAGCGCAACTACGAGAAGATCATCACGCCGGCGGTGGTCAAGGCGATGTCCGGGCAGGACTTCGGCAAGGTGTTCGTCAACCAGCAGGGCGTGATGATCGGTGATGGGCAGGTCTGGCTGACCGGCGAGTGCCTGGACAAGGCCTGCGCCCGCACCGAGGTGAAGGTCGGCACCATCCAGTAAACGAGAACGGCCCCGTGTACGGGGCCGTTGGGTAGGGGCGATGTCGGCCAGCGGCCGGCACTGCCGGGCGTCAGGTCTTCGGGGTGAGCTTCAGCAGGCGTGCCTTGCTGCCGTCTTCCAGCAGCCACAGCGCGCCATCCGGGCCCTGTTCCACTTCGCGGATGCGCTCGCCCATGTTGAAGCGCTCGGCTTCGCGCGCGCTGTCGCCGTCGAAGGCCACGCGCACCAGCGAGGTGGAGGACAGGCCGCCGATGAAGCCGCTGCCCTTCCACTGCGGGAACAGGGTGCCGCTGTAGATCACGAAGCCGGCCGGGGAGATCACCGGCGTCCAGGTCACCTTCGGCGCGGCGAATTCCGGACGGGTGTCGTGGTCGGGAATCGGGCGGCCATCGTAGTGGTTGCCATTGGAGACAATCGGGTAGCCGTAGTTGGCGCCGCGTACGATCAGGTTCAGTTCGTCACCCCCGGCCGGGCCCATCTCGTGTGCCCACAGCTTGCCGTTGGCATCGAAGGCCATGCCGAGGATGTTGCGGTGGCCCAGCGACCATACCTGTGCGGCGACGCCCCCCTGCGAGGCGAACGGATTGTCGGCGGGCAGGCTGCCATCGTCGTTGAGGCGGATGATCTTGCCGAGGTTGCCGCTCATGTCCTGCGCCGGATCGAATTTCTGCCGCTCGCTGGAGCTGATCCACAGCTTGCCGTCCGGGCCGAAGGCGAGGCGGTGGCCGTAGTGGCCCTCGCCGCTGACCTTGGGGCTCTGCCGCCAGATCACCTTCAGGTCCTTCAGCTGGCCGGCGCCATTGGCGTCCAGCGCCAGCGTGGCGCGGGCGACGGCGGCACCACGGGTATCCAGCGTGCCTTCCTCGGCGTAGCTGAGGTAGATCACGTGGTTGCGGGCGAACTGTGGATGCAGGATCACGTCGCCGAAGCCGCCCTGGCCGCCATAGGCAACCTTCGGCACGCCGGTGATCTCATGCTTCTGGCCGCTGGCCAGATCCAGATGCTGCAGCTTGCCGCGCTTCTCGGTGACCAGCAGGCTGCCGTCGGGCAGGAAGGTCATCGCCCACGGTTGGTCGAAGCGGCTGACTTCGGTGGCGGTGAACGGGCGTTGGTCGGCGGCGCTGGTGGAAGCGGCGTTGGCGGCGGCCGGTGTCGTATCCGGACCGGCAGCATTGCAGGCGGAGGTGGCGAGGATCGGCACCAGGCCGAGGGCGAGCAGCAGGGGCGTGCGGGTCATGGGTATCTCCAGTGCGGGGATGCGGATGGCCGGGCTGTCCCTTGTATACCATCGCAGCCGTGACCGTCGTGGCCCGAAGGTCCTGCGACCCCTGTGCGGCGGCTGTGGGATCGTCTAGGGTGGGCACGCCCGGGCAAAGCGTGCCCGTCTGACTGCCAAGGATCTGCAATGAACACTGCCATGCCCCACAAGCCGTCCACCGCCTTCATTGCCGCCTCATGGGTGGCGCTGCTGCTGGGGGCCGCGGCCTACCTGATCGGCCTGTTCAACGCCACCTCGATGGCGCTCAACGAAAAGGGCTACTACCTGACCCTGCTGTTGTTCGGGCTGTTCGCGGCGGTCTCGCTGCAGAAGAGCGTGCGTGATCGCGTCGAGGGCATCCCGGTCAGTGGCCTGTACTACGCGCTGTGCTGGTTCGCGCTGCTGTCGGCACTGATGCTGCTGCTGGTCGGGCTGTGGAACGCCACCCTGGCATCGAGCGAGAAGGGCTTCTACGGCATGGCGTACGCGCTGTCGCTGTTCGGTGCGGTGGCGGCGCAGAAGAACACCCGCGACCTGATCGCCGCCGGTGGCGGCGAGAGCAGGCGCAGTGCGGTCGTGCCGCCGCTTCCGGAACAGGAATGATTCTGTAGAGCCGAGCCCATGCTCGGCTCTACACAAGTCCGGCGCTATCGCTTCAGCCGCGGATCCGCCAGCTGCGCTTCCTCCCAGCCACGGCGCACCGCGCTGCGTGCCTGTGCCCAGTCCAGGCGGCTGCGGCCGCGCTCGCTGGTCCAGCGTGATTCCAGCTCGCCCTCCACCTCTTCGTAGGCGCGGATGATGTCCTGCGCACGCGCGGCGTGGCCGATGCGGTAGGCCGGTTCATAATCCTCGAAGAACAGCTGGTCGTCGTAGTACGGCTCGGCGGTGTAGCGCTCGCGCCAGAAGTTGCTGACCGCGTCGCGCGGCGTGCTGTCGTCCGGTACGCGGCCGGGAATCTGGTACTCGGTCATGGAAGGGCTCCGTTGTGGACGAAGCCTGATCCTGCCTGTGGGCGGGTTAACGGCCGGGGCCGGCAGCGTGATTGCCAGATCAATCTGCCGGCGTGGCGCGCCACCGTTCACCCGGCGTCGGCGTCCTTGCGTGGCAGTTTGTAGATCACCGCGCCGATGGCGAACGCCACCAGCGCGGCGGCGATGTTCTGCCAGCTGGCACTGGCGAACAGCGCCAGGCACAGCAGCAGCGCAAGCACGGGAATCAGCGGGCCGCCGGGCAGTTTCAACGCGCCCGGGCGGTCGGCGTAGCGCTTGGCCAGCACCAGCACCGCAGCAGCGGTACCGATGTAGGCGAACAGGCGCGTGGTCATCGACAGCAGCGCCAGCTGCACGAACGAACCGGACAACGCCAGGCCAAGCGCGATCAGGCCTTGGCACAGGATCGACGCGGCCGGGGTATGGAAGCGTGGATGTACCTGCGCCAGGATCTTCGGCCCATAGCCATCGCGTGCCAGCGCGAACAGGAAGCGCGGGCCCATCATCATCGTGTTGCTGTTGGTGCCGAGGATGGAAATGGTGGCACCGATGGTCAGGATCAGCGCCAGCGCCTCGCCACCGAATCCGGCGGCGGCATCGGCCAGCGGCGTAGCCGAGCTGGACAGGCCGGCCAGCGTGCCCTGCGCCACCACCTGCACCGCGCCGTAGATGACGGTGACAGTGATGATCATGGTGATCAGCGCGAACGGAATATCGCGGCGCGGATTGCGGTACTCGCCGGCGGCGGCCGGGATGTTCTCGAAGCCGGCGTAGGCGTACAGCAGCAGGAGCGCTGCCTCGCCCATGCGCTGCAGGTCGTGCGGGTCCGGGCGCTGGCCGGAGAACGCCAGCTGCGGATCAATGTAGAACGCGCCGATGGCCACGAACAGCAGCAGCGGCAGCATCTTGCCGATCACCAGCACCACGCCGGTGCGCGCGGCCGAGCGCACGCCGATGATGTTGACCCCGGTGAGGAAGCCCAGCGATACCACGATCACCGCGATGCGACCCAGGCCGGCGCCAGCCCACGGCCAGAAGCGTGCGACCGCATCGGCCAGCGCATTGCTGAGCGCCGCGGCCGAGCTGATGCGGGTCAGCCAGATCATCCAGCCGATCTCGAACCCGGCGAAGCGGCCGAACGCCTCGCGCGCATACAGGTAGCTGCCACCCGGTTCATCGAAGTAGCTGGCGGCCTGCGCGTAGCACAGCACCAGCAGCGCGACGACGATGCCGGCGGCGACCACGCCCCACAGGCTGAAGGGCCCGAGCAGGGCGACGGTGGCGGCCGGCAGCAGGTAGATGCCGCTGCCGATCACATCGTTGATCGACAGGCCGACGATCTGCCAGCGGCTGACCGCGCGCTGCAGCTGCGGTTCGTCCTGCGCGCTCAACGTGCGTCTCCGCTCAGCGCGGGCAACTGCCACTGTGCCTGCAGGCGCTGGTACTCGGCGCGCGGCAGCAGCACGAAGCGCGGCGTGTCCTGCGGCCGCAGCCAGTCCAGCAGCGCCTGCATGCGTGCCTGCGGCATGGCGGTGCAGCCGGCCGTGGCTTCGCCGGGCTGGCGCCACAGGTGGGCGAAGATGCAGCTGCCCTTGCCGGGCTGGTTGTCCGGGTTGTGGGCGATCACGAAGCCCTGCTGGTAGCGCACGTCGCCCTTGTTGTGCAGGTCCAGCCGCATCGGCTCGGTGGAGCCTTCCACGGCTGCCTTTCCAACCTTTTTCGCGTCGACGATGCGGTTGTAGAACGGCGAGGCGGGCACGTCCATGCAGTAGCTGCTGTCGAGCATTGGCTGGTACGGCATCGCGGTGCCGGGGCGGGTGACGGCGTAGCCGAACGCGCTGCCGAGCGCGAACACACCGGCCGGGCTGCGGCCGTCGCCTTCCTGCTTCTGCGGGCCATCGGCCTGTGCCGGATGCAGGCCCAGCCCCCATGCGCTGCCGGTGCGGCCCAGGGCCACCGGGAATGGCTGCCCATGCGCGTGCCAACCCTTGCCATCGCGTACATACGCCTGCAGTTGGCCCTGGGTGCTGTCCCAGCCTTCGCTGGTGACCACGATCAACTGGCGCGCGCCGTTCAGCGGCGCAGCATGAACGGATAGAGCTGCGGCAAGCAGCAGCGCAGCGGTGGCAAGACGGACCAGCGATTTCATCAACGTGCGCTCCGGTCAGGAATCCAGCAGGTGGTCGATCCGCTCCAGGTTCACGGCCAGCTGCTGCTGGCGGTCCGGATTGGCGTGGCAGAGCAGCACGAACAGGAAATCCAGCAGGGCGTGCATGGCGCTACGGTACAGCAGCTGCGCGACCTGCGGCGTGCGGTCGTGCGCGCAGACCGCCAGTGCCGCATCCGCATGCGCGCGCAGCGGATTGGCGGTATGGCGGGTGATGGAAATCACCTTGCCCCCCATGTCCTGGAACTGCCGCGACAGCTGCGACAGCTGGGGCAGGCTGCCGAATTCGGAGAACACCAGCAGCACATCGTTCGGGCGTGCCGCCGACAGGTTGGCCAGCATCAGGACCGGGTCGGTATGCGGCACCACCAGCAGCCCGAGCAGCGACAGCCGCATGGCGAACTCGCGGGCGTACAGGCCGTCATCGCCCAGCCCGTACACGAACAGCTTCGGGGCGTCGTCGAGCAGCTGCACGATGCGTTCGATCTCCGCGCGCGGGTTGGCCTGGCGGGTTTCCTCTTCGGCCAGCGCCTTGCTGCGACGCAGGGCCTCGCCCAGGCGCAGGTAGTCGTCGCCGCTGTCCGGCTCGCTCGGTGCCTGCTGCGGGTCAGCCCCGGCGCGGGCGACATCCTGGCCGACGGAGTATTTCAGGTCCGGGTAGCCCTTGAAGCCGAGCTTCTGGCTGAACTTCACCACGCTGGACTGGCTGATGCCCAGTGCGCTGGCCAGCTGCTGGGACGAGTAATCGCGCAGCAGGTGTGCGTTGTCGAGGATGAAGTCGGCGATGCGGCGTTCGATGGCCGACATCTGCCCGCGCTCGGAACGGATCTTCAGCAGGGGCGGCATGCGGGGTGTCCGGGTGTCTGCAAAGGCGTTGCGGTTGGCAGCGTAGAGCGTGTCATGGAATGGGTCGGGCGGGTGG